>CAMDAT010000001.1 GCA_945888825.1 Bifidobacterium breve
CCACCACAACAACGACCCCGGCGCCTGCAGGACCGAACCTGTTAGCCAACCCATCCTTCGAATCTGACGTTTTTGGATCAACCTTCACGAACTGGACGGTGACCCCATGAGCGGCATGCAGATCTTTGTGAAGACTCTGACAGGCAAAACAATCACCCTTGATGTCGAATCAAGTGACTCGATAGAAAACGTCAAACAGAAGATCCAAGACAAAGAGGGTCTAGCCCCAGACATGCTGAGGCTGATCTTTGCAGGGCAGAAACTCGAAGACGGTCGCACGCTGGCCGACTACACGATCTCGAAAGAAGCGACCCTTCACCTGATCTACCTAACTGGTGTGGTCACCTACGACTTGATGAACACCACGGGTGCACCGCCACTAGGTGCATCAAATCTTGCTCACCTGACCGACGGTGCAAGCCTTGCGCAGCGGGTCACCGGCATCTCTCCGGGAGAGTACGTCCTCACCTTTTATTCCTCCGGAGATATCAGTTTTGCAGTCGAATTCTTCGACTCGGCCGAGGCATCCGTCGGAGTGTCCTCAGGATCGGCAAGCAGCGCGGCCAACGATCTTGGACCCGTCACACTCAACGTCATGGCACCAACTGGGTCGGCAAGCGCCGAGGTTCGATTCGTAGGAGTTAACTCTTCGGTACTACTTGACCTGGTGCACTTCGGCACCGCCTAGCTACTCGCACCAGCTTCTCGCCGTTAGACACCATCGGTGCGCATGAGCCGCCAGATGGTCGCCCAGATACGTCGCTGTACCGGTTCCACTCGGTCAGATGACCAGAGTGCCCAGGGCGGTTCCGCTAGTGCACAGAGCCCAAGCAGCGCCTCCTCATAGTTCACCCTCCAACCCGCCCAATCGCGCCATGCTTGGTCTTGGTCAGCTACGAGCGGTACACCCGCTGCGGCCATGGAATCCCAACACTCGTTGAATTCCGAGCGGCTGACTCTGATCGGGTCGTTTGGCTGAGGAAGGGGATTGAACGGAATCGAGAACTGCGCAGCAACCTCTTGTAGGCACAAGAAGCCCGAGCGCAGACACAACGCAGCGGACGGCTCGTGAGGGAGGTCAACTGCTGCGTCGATCAGTGCCGCCGAGTCAAGCAACGCTCCAGCGGCCGTCACCCAAGACCGCCCTTCACCCGAGCGAAAGTAGACCAGCGACGGGTATGAGGAATGCGACTCCTCAACAAACGAGAACCAGTCCTCCCATTCAGCCCAGGTTTCTTCAAGATTCTCAAGGCCACGAATGGACTGTTGGCGAATAACAAAATTGGCAGCCGAGGGTGGCTGACCGGCCCGGCTAGATAGCTGAGCTACCAGAATCTCACGCTGGGAATATGCGCTGTAGATGGTGGGCAGAAATGAGATGAGCAACCCCACTAACCCGAGTCCAATGAGCGCTTCAAGTATTTCGACCAATCGAGCCGGTGAGGCATCTGCGTTAGCAAATCCCAGCGTGGTGAGCGAGGAGCCCGAGACTTGCAGCGCCTCGAGCCAACCCATATCGCCAAGCGCCCAGTGCAACGGAGTAAACCCGATAATGACTAACACCGCCCATGTACCGGCAAGCAGTACCAAAGCAACTGGGGCATACCGCTGGAGAAGTTGCTCTCGGCGATGAGCGCTAGCGCGACGCAGCGGAAGGTCAAGTGAGCGGCGGATAGAAAGAAACACCAATGCAGTCAGCTTGGGCCGTTCGCCTCGAGGCACTACCACAGTGCGCAACGCGCTCAGAAGAACCGAGCCAACCAACCACAGCCCAGCCGCCACCACAAGGGCTGCTGCCACTGCTTGGACAAAATCGCTCAAATTCATGACGCAGACAACGCTCGCTCGACCCATGAGGAGGGCGCCAATTGCATTGAATGTGGGCAGGACTCCGCACCGTTACTCATCACAGATTCGCGAGGCTACTGCGAACGCCTTCACTCAAGCAGTGCCGGCAGATCAACATCCGAGAGCAGCGCCACAAGATCAAGTTGGTTGAGCTTGGCACCCGAGGGCCGATTGCCGCCAGGGGTGAGCGCATCGACTGCAGTCGGAATGATCCGGGCAAGCCCTTCGGCCACCTGATCAGGGGTCGCCCCGAGGTGCTCAGCCATAGCTGCGATTCGCCCCCGGCCAATCGCCCGCTTGACTGAACCCTCATCGGTGCGTTCGTTTGGGATCGAGCCCACCCAGCTCTCTACTTTGGCCTCGTCGCCAGCATCGTTAAATCCTGCCAACAAGTCGGACAGTCCATCGGTGCGAATCATCTCACCAAGCTGCGCAACAAGCGCCGTGCCGTCACCAAATTGTTCACTCAACGATTGGGCCCCCGAGTGGTTTGACTCCGACATCATTGCCTCAGTTCTTCTGTTCTTTCGCGCTCACCCTTGCGGTCCGCTTAGGAAAGTCAGGCTAGTAGGCAGTTCTCGGCCATTGGGTTGCAGGAAGGTCGATATACGACCAGTGTGCAACCCAATAGCCAAATGCCCGGAGCACCTACACCAGCCTTGCCAACTAGGGCTAGCCAGCAGCGGCAGCGCTCGCCGAATCTCGCTCCGAGTCAGGCTGCTCCTCGGACTTGGCCTCATGCGGCAAGTCTTTGGTGAATGCAAGCGAGAGCAGAGCTAGCAGCGCAGCCGCAAGCAGACCCGTCTTGAGGGCCTGCAGCTGAGCGGACTCGTAGCTGTCAACAATCGCCGTGCTTGTTTCCTCGTCTAACCCAGCTTCTTGCACTGCCTGCTCAATCTGTGAGGAATCCACAAAGTCCACCCCAGACTCAACGGCCACACTGACCTGAGCTGACACTTCGGCGCTGATGCGGTCGTCTTGTTCAACCTTGGTCACGAACACTCCTGTCAACCCGGCCAGCACGATCGCCCCGATGAGCGCCACACCCAGAGAAGACCCAAGCTGTTGACCGGTGTACTGCAAACCGCCGGCCTCGCCCCGACCAGATACGTCAACCGAGGACTGCACCACATTGCCCAGCTGCGACACCATCAGGCCCATGCCAATTCCGAGAATCGCCATCGACCCGGCAAACCCGAGATTGGCAAGGTCCGGTTTGATGCTGATGAGTAGCAAGATCGCAGCCATCATCGTGGTGATCAGCCCAGCACGCACAATTGTCCTCACCGAGAACCTGCTCGAGAGTCGAGAACCTGCCGCAGAGGCAACGAGCATGGTGACCGATACGGGCAACATCTTGACGCCTGTCTCAAGAGCGTCCAAGCCGATCACCAACTGCAGGTACAACGGAATCACAAAGAACACGCCCATCAGGATCAGGTTCTGGCTAAACAGGCCAATCAAGCCCGAGCGCAAGGGCGGAATCTTTAACAGGTCAAGGTGTACCAGCGGGTCTGTACCGATGGCCTCGCGATGGCGTTGCCACCGCAAGAACCCCCACAAGGCGACACCACCTGCAGTGATCACAAAAATGGTGAGCGAGAACCCGAAGATTTCAACGGGCGAATCCTTGGGTCGCAACCAACCCCAAGAACTGGATTGCAGAACTCCAAGAACAACTAGGCCAAGCCCGGTCGCAGCCAACAAGCTCCCCAAAAAGTCGAGCCGCGGAACTGTGCCTGTTCGGGGGGTGTCGGTGATCAGGCGACTCATGGCCAGAATGACGAGCACAAGAATCACTTCACCGACAAAGACCACCCGCCACGAAAGTTCAGTTGTGGCCCAGCCACCCAGGATGGGGCCCAAGGCAATTCCGGCACCAGCCACCCCGCCTATGACGGCGTAGGCAGCTTTGCGGTCAGCGCCCTCATAGTTGCCAGCGATCAGCGCCGCGAGAGCTGGCAGAACCAGTGCAGCACCGATGCCCTCCATGACAGACCAACCCAGCGTGAGAATTGCCACCGTGGGGGCAATCGCAGTGACGGCCGAGCCGCAGCCATAAATGACCAGGCCGACAACAAATGCTCGGCGGCGGCCGATGATGTCGCCGATTTTGCCGCCTGTCAGCATGAACATCGCCATGACTAAGCAATACAAGGTGATCACGGCTTGGATCGTTGTAACCGTGGTGTTGAAGTCGTCCACAAGTGTGCTGATAGACACGTTCATTACTGACTGATCCAAGACCATGACGAACTGAGCAGTTCCGAGTGCGACAAGCGGTAGCCATCGCTTGTTGCTCTTCGGTACCGACCCCAAAGAACTCGCGTTAGACACGTTCTCCTCCAAACTAGTCAGTTGCCTTTTTCCGCTCAATCACCGCCGTGGACTTGAGAACATTGTGTGCCACGAAGGACTGCTCGCTCGCTGCTCGGGCATCTAAGAGGTCAGCTTTGCGAGCATGACCTTCTGCCGCGTCTTCGCCACCGGCGAAAATAACAAAATCAACTAGGTGTAGCGCTAGCTGCTGATCAGCCCCAGTACCCGCAGACAACTCGTCCACCCTGGCAAAAATCGTCTCGCTACCCCCCGTCATAGCCAGAACCTCGGCTGCGATATCTGCTCGGGTAGAGGGAAAGAGCATGGACGGGTTCCCGTCGTACCAGCCCACATACCGGCGCAGCAGGTCACGAACAGCAAACGAGGTACAGCCATAGAGGGGCTGAAGATAGGTGCTCTCCGCCAACTCTTGAGGCAATTCAACCTCGTCCAAAATCTGCTCCTGCCACTGGCCTTCATTCAGTCGGCGCACAACTTCGGCGTCGAGCCACCGGAGCGAAGCAGCAGTCACGCTCAGCATCTCTTCGGCATCCTCGGTGAACACACCTCCGTGTCCACTCACTACTGCCACGGGGTGAACTGCAGCCATCTCTTCGAGCGCCTCGGCCCATTCCAGAACGTATCGCTGCACTCTGAATGGCGTCCCCGCATTTGGCATCGAGGAAACAATGAAGTCTCCTCCGACGATGACCCGTGCGTCGGGCACCCAAACCCAGGTGTGGTCATCCGTCTCGCCTAGACCGTGGCGGCATTCGATCACCCGATCTCCAAGGCCATCGAGCTCAAGTCGATCCTCATACGAAATCGTGGGAGGGCAGTACTTCGCCTTGCGAACCACATCACCTCCGCCTTCCCCCCAACTTGCGAACTGCAGATCAAAAGTCTGCGCCAGGTGACCCGAGGTCTTTGCATATCGCTCAAAACGCTTCGCGACGTTGACATGCCCAACAATCTCTGGAGGCTGATGGCCGCGGGCTTGGGCATCTTCGAGGATCGCTGGGGTTCCGAATGCATGGTCGTAGTGGCCATGGGTGTAGATCACGTAGCGGACTTCGAGGTCAGTAATTGCTCGCAGTTCCTCTACAACCCTGGGCCCGTTAATAAACAGTCCGGGATCAACCACGGCGACACCCTCGGACCCAAGCACAAACGTCGTGTTGCCAAACCCTGCAAGGAAATACACCCCTGGCGCAATCTCTTTCGCTCCACGTGGCCTGGCGGATGCTCCGAGTGCCTCTGGTCCGGGTCGTTGTTCGTTCATATCAGTCACCTTAGCGATCAGGCTTGGGCCCAATCTTCAATCCGATGGGCCTATAGGGTCGAGCATGGCCGATTTGGCGCAGCCCACTGCACAATTCAAGACACAAGATGACCTGCCACCTGAAGTAACTGTGGCGCTAGTCCAACTTTGTTCTGAAGAGACAGAGCCAACTGCGGACCGGATCGAGCGAGCGCTGAGCCTTGCGACCCAAGCCGCCCAGAGTGCAGACCTTGTGGTCTTGCCTGAACTCTGGCTTGCTGGAGCGTTTGACGTGCAGGCCTCAGGGCGTTTGGCGCAGCCCTTGAAGGGTCCGCTGGTTCAACAGTTCCAAGAACTCGCAGCTCGCCACCAGACTTGGATTCACATGGGTTCGATCGCTGAAAGCGAAGCCCGCTTCACCTATAACACTTCGGTCCTCATCAATGCTCAGGGGCAGGTCGGCTGCACCTACCGCAAGCGCCACTTGTTTGGGTTTGACGGGGGCGAACTTGATGTCATGACAGCTGGGGAAGAACTTGTTGTTGCCAACACGCCGATAGGACCAGCGGGCCTTGCAACATGTTACGACCTTCGTTTCCCCGAGCAGTTCCGCAGTCTGGTCGACCTTGGAGCCACTGCATTCCTGATGGCATCGGGATGGCCCGCGGAGCGAATTGAACACTGGCGCGTTCTGCTGAAAGCACGAGCTATCGAAAACCAGGCTTGGATGATTGCCTGCAACGGAGTTGGCACTCAGTGCGGAACCACACTTGGGGGCCTATCGGCGGTGATCGACCCACTGGGCAAAGTGGTGGCTGAGGCCGGCACAGAAGAGGAACTGCTCTTCGCTCAGGTCAACCCGTCGGCGGCTACGGCGTGGCGAGCCGAGTTCCCGACGCTCATGGATCGGCGCTGAGCTCCCCTCCGGCCACGTCCATCAAAATGGCAGCGTTCCTCGCCGTTCGAATGATATCTTTTCGCTGCAGATCAAGATCACCGACCCGCAACTAACCGAAGTGGAGTCCGCATGAAAAAGTTCCTGACTATCGCAACCCTCATCACTGCCGTCCTCTTCATCGGAGCGGCTTGCAGTAGCTCAGAGGATGCTGCTCCCACCAGTACAAAAGCCGATGCTGCTTCTAGTGCGCCTACCACTGTTGCTGCCGATAGCGGATCAGATAGCGGATCAGACAGCGGATCAGACAGCGGAACAGATGCAGGCTCCACGGGCGATCCGGACGTTGATGCTCTTTGTGCGATCTCAAAAGACATGGCCGAAAAGATGTCTGCGAACCCGGATCCAGCCCAAATGAAGGCGATCGGCGAGGAATACCAAGACCAGTTGAAAGAACTTTCGGGGAAGCTGTCGAAAAAGTACAACCCAAGCAATCCCCCCTCTGTGGCAACAGCCAAAGCAATGGGTACCTGCTTAGCTGAAGCGATGTCCATCACTTCTGGAATCAAGATGTCAGAGATGCCCGGCAGTGGAAACTAATCGCTGCAGCTGACTGATCGACCGTTGGGAGAAACAGTTCAGGGTTCTCGCTTGATCGTGATGACCTGATTGCCCTTCACGTCGCTCAACTGTTGCGCCTTGGATTCACCTGGCCAGTACACGTCAATTTTTGCCACCGACTTCCTGTTACCTAGGCCAACATGCAGCTCGGGAAGTTTCTGCGATTCATAGGAACCACCAGTCGAGATCTCGCCCACCACTGGCTTCTCACCGGCCTTGACCGTGACCTCGACGCGCGCACCGATTCCGTTGCGATTACCCGGGGTTCCCGCATCCTCTAGGCGCACATCTAGCCACCCTCGTGCAGGGGTGTTGTTCTGAAACAGCCTTGGCGGATCTTCGCTCTTGGCCATGATCAAATCAAGGTTTCCATCACGGTTGAAGTCCACGGGAACGAGTCCAAGACCCACTCCGAAATCCTCTAAGCCGACTTGGAAAGCAGCATCTTTGTAACCATCCTTGGTGGAGACCCAAAAGCGCATCGGGTCTTTCCTAAAGACGTTGAAATAGTCCTGGGTCCAATCACCGTTCTCGGGTCGCAAGGCTTCAGCTGCCGAGAACCCGTTTGCCATTGCAACTTCAAGGTTCCCGTCATTTCCAAAGTCCTCGATGGCAGATCCCCAACCCCACCAGCCGTGGCGAAGCCCGAACTTGTCAGTTGCGTCAGTAAATTTCCCGTTGCCATCGTTGAGATAGAGACGGTTTCCGCTGCATCCGGTGATACTGCTCACAATCGGGCAATCGCCAGTCTTGGTCGGGTACGAGATCGACGAAATCAGCCAGTCGGGATCACCATCACCGTCAATATCGCGAATGGTGGAGCCCATCCCGTTCTCGTCGGTTCCAACGCCAGCCGCCTCGGTGATGTCTTCAAATCTCTTGCCGTCGACATTGCGATACAACCGACTCGTGCACGCGTCACCCGTGATCGCCAGATCTGGTCGACCATCGCCATCCACATCGTTCAGAACCGGCGTGAACGCCAGGATCTGGTCGAAGTTCACTCCCCATTCCGCAGTGCCATCGCGAAAGGTTCCGTCCCCATTGTTGATCCACAGGCGGCTGCGATTCGGCGAACTGTTCGGGACTCTCGAAAATCCTTCGTTACGGAATTTCTGGGTGCTCTTGCAAATATTTCCAGCGCGATCAAAGCGTTTATCACCAGATGAGGATTCACGCTGTGCCCCAGCAACCGCTGCGCTCTCTGGCACTGCGGTATCCCACTGCACAGCGACTAAGTCAAGGTTGCCATCAGCGTTTACGTCACCCACGGTGAGTCCGTGCACCTGATCTCCGTTACGCAATTGGCTTGGCGGCGGTTGAAACACTCCGGCCTCTGCAGTGCGGTCCACAAAATTCCCAGTTCCGTCATTCATGTATAGGCGATCAGACTCGGCGCCGATCGCCGCCATGTATACGTCCACATGCCCATCTCCATTGGCATCAAAGAACACCGCTGGTCCGGTTCCGAACTCGGGGTTCTGACCGCCCAGCCCAACCTCTTTTGCAATGTCCGTGAAGGTGCCGTCTCTGTTGTTTCGATACATCAAGTTCGAGTCACCAACCCGGGACAAGAAGATGTCGGGCCAGCCATCCTCATCAATATCGACCACTGACACCGCGGCTGACATTCCGTCCTCACCGATTTGGTCTCTGGTGCTGTGATCGCGATCTAGCCCGGCTTTCTTTGTCACATCAGTAAAGGTGATTCCATTGATGTCTTTTTCAGGGACCTTGGTTGTGGGGTCGGGTATCGGTTCAGGGGCTAGGCCAACATCGGCGGAATCGGTGCGGACTTTGGTTGTGGTACTTGTAGTCGAGGAGCTATCAGCTTTATTCCCGGCGGAACAAGCAGAGGCGAACACGCACAAGACCAGCAACGCTGCGCGGCCAAACCTCATGCCCCTCATGATCTGGCTTGGACCCCGACATCGGCCGACTGAAACTCCAGACGCTCCCCTACAGTTTCGAGCTTCTCTGACGGGGCTAAGCCAGCACGCTCAAGCGAACTCGCAGCAACGGACTCACCCAGAGTCACCCCACCAGTGGCATCGAAGAAGTAGTGAATACCGCCCCGAACTCGGCTGTCGGTTGCCTCAGCTGCAGCGTCATAAAACTCCTCGCCGCGTCTTGGGATCAACTGAGCAAGCACCACTGCTGCTGCGGTCGAGTAGCCAGCGTGTCCAGAAACATACGCTGGGAACGGTGGGGTAAGCAGAGACGGGAGCCACTGAGGAGAGAGATCTTTGCGTATGACGGTGACGGGGCGAACAAGGTCATAGGTGTACTTGGAATCCCAGATAGCCACGCTCGCATCGAACAGAGCCGTTGAAAGCACTGCCAACGCGCTCGCCTGATCGGCCACATCAGTGGTTCGCAGAGCCTCATCGGCAACATCAGTAAGCCAGTAGCCAGGAGGGGTAGAGCTTCCCGGACCCATGTCCCAGAACCGCACAATGCGCAGTTGCCGGTCAGACAGGTTGCTACCCACAGCGAGGACTTGCTCGGCAGCAGCAGTGAACTCAGCCGAGCCTGGCTGAGGTGGTGCTTTGGGGCGGAACTGGGCCCCAGAGCTCAGATTCCATGGCCGCCAGCTGCCGGCACCTGGTTCAAGCGCCGGAGCGAACATTCCAGGCGTGGGCACCCAGGACCCGTCCTGCGCTGCAGCGGAATCACCTGTCCATGGGGCTGCACCATCTTCATTGGCATAGGCCAGCGTTGTCGTCCCGACCGAAACTCCAAGGTTCCAGCCTGCATCGATTTGCGAAGGCCATATTCCTCCGCTTGCAATGAGCCGATCACGAGCTACTTGGCCGAGTTGCTCAAATCGAGGGCATTCAACCGGCAGGGCCGAGCAAGCAACCGTCTGCATGGCTGCCGCAGCGACAATCTCTGGTGGCAACGAGGTTGCGGGCAACTCCACGCCCCAGCCATCAGTTCCAGAAATCGGTTTGGCCAGCGCCTTATCGATTTGGGCGGGCGTCTTTACGAGCGCAACTGAACTCTGAGCGGCCGCAACCACGGCCTCATGTCCGGCAACTCCCAGCATCGCTGCATAGCGAGCCATCCGCAGTGGGTTGAGTGATCGGCGGCGTCCCACATCAATGAGCAGATCCATAAAACGTGTCGGAGTTGCTTCAGAAACTCTCGTGTAATTATCAACCCCGCTCGACGGTGGGCGAGTAGAGAGTTCCTCACGCAGTTGCTCAAGCGCGGCTACTTCGGCTTGCGGATCGGGACTAACCGTGACCCCTGCAACAGCTGCAGGCAAGTAGCTCCATCGCTCGCCCGCTGCGGCGAACACACCAAGCGGCTCGGCGGGCTGCTGGTCTGAGGGCTGTTGACCGACGGCTTCTACCTCGGAGACTTGAGGACTGGCCGAGTCGTTCTTGTCCGGATTGGAGCGCTCTTTGTCTGCTGAGCCTGCGCTGGAGCACGCCGAAAACAGCAGCGCCAGAACCATTCCCACCGCTACCACCCGAGCAACTTTCGACACGCTTCCCCTTCTACAAAGAGTCACCTTCGACACAAGTCCCCCCTGTGCCAACCGATGTTATTGCCCTTTGAACGATACCAGAAGGGTTATTTTCTACCGGCTTAGAAGGAATTCAGGCCGGGCCTCGAGATCTTACAGATCTAGTGCTGAGCGGATATCAGTTTGCGCGAAATCCTGCCCCACAAAAAGCAGGCTTTCATTGCGGGCCAAGGCCAAACCGTAGGCAAAACAATCACCAAAGTTAAGCCCCGCCGGATGACGTCCCTTTCCAAACCGGCGCCACCCGTCAACAGCAAGCCGAGCTACCTCGGCTGTCACATCCTCAATGCCGATCTCGAGACGCCGGAGTGCCTCATCGGCAAGAAGAACCCCTTCAGCTCCGGCTCTGCTCTCCACCACCATGAGTAACTCGACGTGATTGGCGGCAGAGATAACCGATTGACCGGTACTACTCAATAAGTTGTCGATTCGAGCCGCCTCCGGCTCGCCGAGAAGGAGCGCCATGATTGCAGAGGAGTCAACCACCATCAGCTCGGTAGCCCATCTGAGTCGTAGCCAACTATCTCGTCAGCAGTTCGAGCATCAAGAACTGACAGGCTTCGGAACTCGACTGCCAGATCAAGCGCTGAACGTCGCGGAAAGCGGGCCAAACGCTCACCCTCGAGTTTTGCTCGTATTGCCTCGGTTACGGCTTCCGTGATGGATTCACCCGTAATCTCGGCCAGTTCCCGGGCCATTCGATCTGCGCGTTCGCTCTTGATGCTCAGTGCCATTCTAGAAATCTAGCAATAATTCTAGCATTCTGCTCAAGAGCAGATCTCGGCTCTAGATGAGTCAAGAAATCCCTTGCGCGCGACCACGAACATGTGTTCGTATAGCTGCCGGTGTGATGGGAAGAAGGATCGATGTCTCAGGTAGTACGCGAAGCGTTGGCAATAGCTATTCAGATCGGCCAGTCGGTCATGCTGTGGGGAGGCCCTGGCGAAGGGAAATCCCGAATGATCGAGCAACTCGCCGAGCAACTTAACCGGCCTTGCGAGGTTGTAGTTGGAAGCGTGCGAGAAGCCTCAGACTTTGTGGGCTTACCCGTGCGAGTGGGTGACTCCGTTTCATTCGCTCCTCCACTCTGGGCCACTCGGTGCATTGAACACCCAAATACCGTTGTGTTCTTGGACGAACTCACCACTGCAGCGCCATCGGTTCAGGCAGCGATGCTGCGCGTGATTCTTGAGCGTGAAGTAGGCGATCTTCGGCTGCCGCCCACAGTGTCGTTTGTAGCCGCAGCAAACCCGCCCGAAATATCCGCCGGTGGTGACGACCTTGCGCCACCGCTGGCAAACCGGTTCTGCCATCTTGAGTGGCAGGCGGACTCGGCAAACTGGGTCTCAGGCATGATCCGAGGCTGGCAGCCAGATGCAGTGCCCATTGTTCCAACAAGCCAAACCGTCGAACTTGCTCATTGGCGAGCAATGCTGGCTGGGTACATCACGGCAAGGCCCTCGATTCTGCGACAAGTACCCACCGATACAGTCAATCAAGGAAGAGCCTGGCCCTCTCCTAGAACCTGGGATCAAGCGCATCGAGTAGCAGCCGCAGCGGATGCAGCGGGCGCAAGACGTTCAGTGCGATCCGCCTTAGTCACCGGCCTAGTTGGGTTCGGGGCCGCAATCGAGTTCCTGCGCTTTGCCGAGACTGTGGAACTTCCCGACCCTGAACTCCTACTCGCCGAGCCATCAACCTTGCTGACAGAAAGCCGGGTGGACCTTTTGTTGGCCTCCCTCGCCGCAGTCACAGCAGCAGTATCAGTGAATTGCACCCTTGAGCGTTGGCAGAGCGCATGGCAAGTTCTCGCCGTTGCATGCGAGGCCGGCCGAGCCGATGTCGCCGCAGTGGCTTCGGTTGGTCTCATTGAGATGCGCCAGCCCGACTGGCCAGCCCCTGCTGCCGCAGCAGCCTTCGCACCGGTCCTGCGCGCTGCAGAACTCGTCTAAGGCTCCACAAATGACTGCGACACAAATGACTGCGACACAAATGACTGCACCGAGATGACTGCAACCAATATCAGCGCCACCCGCATCCCGCCTCTCTCTGGCGCAGACGCCGAGTTTTTCTCGGCCGCACGCCTCCGGGCAGCCAGACTGCAGCCCTACTTGGCTTCAGCGGTGTTCTCTCTCGTGCCCGTGGCCCAACCTGGGTACGGCACCTTTGGAGTAGATCGCTGGTGGCGGGTCTATCTAGATATGGACCGAGCAAGAGAATGGGGAATTGCGGCCACTGCAGCCGTCATTCTGCACGAGGCGCATCACGTGGTTCGAGACCATCACGCACGCGCTGATCGAATCAGCGTGGAAGCGCATCACGCTCACCTCTGGAATCTTGCGGGTGATGCAGCTATCAACGACGACCTGCTCGAGGATGGTCTGGCGTTGCCCTCGCCGGTCTTACCCAAGCACCTCGGTCTTCAAACTGGGCTACTCGAAGAAACCTACTTTCGCCACCTGCTCGAACAAGAGGAGCAGGATCAGGCTCAGAAATCTTGTGGGTCAGGCTCAGGTGGAACTCCACTCGAGTCCGAGATCGACCAAGAACCCGACTCAACAGACCCCGCTGGCCCGCAGGGAATAGATCAGGTAGAGGCCCAGGCCATACGCCGCGCCGTGGCGCACGATGTCGTAGCTGCTCAGGGAACAGGGCAAAACGTATCGCCAGGGCTGGTGCTCTGGGCACAAGACCTTCTCAATCCGCAGGTGCCTTGGCAAAGCTTGCTCCGCTCAGCTCTGGGTTCAAGCGCACGGGCAATCACATCAAAGCCGCAGCCAGATTGGGCTCGGCCCGACAGGCGCAGTGACTCCCGCCCTGAGTTTCCTCGGCCTGGCTCACGTCACCTGCGCCCTCAGGTCGCCGTCGTGATCGACACCTCCTACTCAATGTCTCGACCATTGCTCAACGCTGCAGTAACAGAGATCAATGCGCTGCTGCAGCGCTTCGGTGTGAGCGAACTCATCGTGGTCGTCTGTGACGCAGCGGCAACTCCCCCTCAACGAGTGCGCAGAATTGGCGAGCTGGCGTTGAGCGGTGGCGGCGGCACCGATCTTCGAGTCGGTATTGCGGCGGCAGCGGAATGCCGGCCAAGCCCGCAGATCATCGTCGTGCTCACCGATGGCTTCACCCCGTGGCCTCAAGAGGCGCCGGCGCGAACAAAGCTGATCGCCATCATCATCGGCGATCACGCCCCACTTCCCGAGGGGACGGGAATCACCTCGCTTCGGATCAAGGAGCCCCGGTGAGCCTGGGTGTTCTTGAACCAGTTCAGATGCTGCAACAGCTACGCGCCACTACTCACCTCGACGAATGCTGCTCCCCGCAACGGCCATTCGAGGAATGCGAATGGTGTCACTGGGCCTTGTGTACGCCCGAGGCAACTCAACTCATGCAGATTCAAACGGATTGCGCTCAACTCCTGAACAGCAAACTTGCCCCAAGTGTTGCTTGGGTGATCGCCTGCTCGCAGTTGTTCGAGTCCTTTCATGGCATCGAACTCTCAGAGATTCGAGTGCCCGGCTCACGCGTGCTCGCAGGTCATCTACACAGGGAGCTGTCTGCGGCTCTCATCCCGCTTCGCAAAAAACTCGCTCAGGTCGGCAGAGAAAACGGTCCTCTCGCAGAGCGCTGCGCACAAACTGCAGGAGTACTCACAGCTGCGGCCATCCAACAACCACAGCATGCAGCCCTGCTAGCTCAGCTGCCGACATCGCTTCGTGAGCAACTGGGCAAGTTGGCCTCTTCACTCTCTTCTCAATTACAGATAGCGGGCATGTTGCCACTCATCGATCACCTGCACTGGCAGGGGCTGCCTTCGCTCGAGAGCCAACCCGAGTGGGACCGTCGACCGCGGCCTGGCGATGCCGCTGGCCTAAAGAGACGGCAACTCGCTGGCACCAATCTTGAGGCCGGTTCCCTTGAGTCCATCGTGGTCGAATCGATGTTCACTCAGCTCACCGAGCAGTTGCTCGAGATGAGCGAGCAGTTCCACCATGGCGCACCACCCGTCACCGTGAGTCGGCCTCTACAGCAGGGTCGCCATTCGCAGCGCACCCGCAACATGCTGTTTCGAATCGCAAAAATCGACTGGCATCTGAGCTTTGTCGACACTGGCTACGCCGCCTGTTGGAACACTCGCATTGAGGGTGATCACATGGTCACGGATCTACCTTGGCAAGTGGCCATGGCAGTTGAGGCCTGCGAAGCACATGGGCTTGTCAGCGCTTGTTACCAAGACCTTCCGCACAAGCCACCGCCTCAGCTGGACGTCAGGATGCAGTCAAGCTCGACGGCCCCATCACAGGCTGAGTTGTTGATCGTGTTCAAGCAGACCTCGTAGCGCACTTCCCCGGTGCCCACTCCCCAAGACAGCGTCAGGGTAGTGGCCCGTCCGGTCAAGTTGGTACTCGGGCTGCTCTTGTTGAAGGCAGCTGGCAAGGGACCTTACTCATCCACGGTGGCTTCCATGTGTCGGTCATGAACCGATACCGACCGTGGGACAACTGCTGTGACCTCCGGAGGAGCATCGCTGTCATCAAGCACATTGATCGCTGCACCAATGCCCATTCGCTTGCCGATCGGCATAACAATGAGCAGGACCCCACCGCAAACCCAAAATCCTGCTGCTAGTGAGTACTGATCAGACAAGAGTCCGACAATCTCTTGAGCCACCGGAAACACCAACATCGGAACCATGTGATACGCAGTCAAGATCGATCCGCGTGACGCCTCAGGGGAATGCACCTGCACAAGCGCTGCCAAAACAGAGATATCGATGGCGAAGGCCAAGCCAACCGGAAGTAACAACAGCACCACAATCATGAACACCCTGCCCGGGCTTGCGTTCATCTTGGTCACAAACGCCATACCTACCAAGCCCAGCCCTGCAACCAAAAGACACATCCTCTGCATCTGCCCCCATTTCACCCGGCTGTGAAAACGCTTGACAGCGAGAACAACTACTAAGCCACCGATCACATAAGCAGTCTGCAAAATGGACAGAATCCACGCTCCTGACCCAATCTCGGCTGCCACTGCCGGCAGCGTGACGGTAAAACTGCCACCAACACAAGAGATCATGCAGGCGACGAACACTGCCCTCAGCCCAGGCTGCGACTTTCGGAGTTGAAGAATCTCGCGGAACTTGCCCTGCGCAACTGCCTGCGGGGCTTTTCCTGTCACGGGCAGAACAGCTAGCACGGGGGCAAAGAAGGTCAGAGCACTAAAAAGGTAGATCCAGGTTGGTCCGAGGGCCGCATAAATTGCCCCACCAAGAAGCAGCCCAATAACCGACGAGATTGCCTTGGCCTTGGTAATAGAAGCGTTGAACTCGGGTACGGCATCCGCTGGGGCCAAGAAGCGGGTGACCATTGCACCAGCGGGAGCAGTGAGTCCAGTGATGATGCCGATCAAGAGGTACCACAGCAGAAGGTTTCTTGTAGCAAGCTCGCCGGCGAGCGAGAAGAATACGGGCACAAAGCCAACGATTCCTAGTGCTACACCGCCACAGATGTAGAGCTTTGCAGCGCTGTATTTTCCTGACAGGCTCGTAGCTGCGCCACCCAAAAATAGGGATGGAACCGAGGACACCACGGTGACCAACGCGCTAATCGCAACGGAGCCAGAATTTGCGTACACCACATACGAGGTGGCCAGCCAAGCCATCGAACCGCCGAGACCAGACAAGATCGTGGCTCGAATAAACCACGGTCGGTGGCGCGCAAAATCGTCAAGTACTGCTGCCGATGAGCTCGGCGGTGGTGGCGGAAGTTCAGGCTCCTCCATCGACTTGATTCACCCCGAATGCATCTACATGTGCCAACATGACCTTACAGAAAGCGTCATTCTAGTTGCTTTCTCAAATCATGGGAGTCTTGATGCAGAGCAACAACTCACAAACTCGGCCCACTCGCGGCGTAACTGCAGGGCGACACACGAAGCGCGGTTTCACCGTTGCAGCAGCCGCCGTACTCAGCTTGTCGCTGATTGCCCTCGCTGGTTGTTCCAACTCCGACTCCTCGAGTTCTGACTCCACCACAACCACGGTTGCGATTACTACAACTGTCAAGGTGGGAGCCCTTCTTGACCTCACCGGTGACGGAAAGACGTTGGGTCTTGCCTCGCAGAGTGTCCTAGAGGCCGGGGTTGAATCAGCCGCCGCTGAAGGGGTCAAGATTGAACTTGATGTTCGTGACACCGGAGGAGACCCCGAAACTGCACTCAAAGAACTCACAAGTCTGAACGAGGCCGGAGTCACCTCAGTGATTGGCCCACAGACCAGTTCTGAAGCAAAAAACATCCTTCCCTATGCTGACGCGAACGGCATGATTCTCATCTCTCAGGGCAGTACTGCATCCACCTTGGCAGTCCCGACTGACTCGCTGTTCCGCATGGTTCCGACCGACAAGGTTGAAGGCGTTGCCTCGGGCGACTTGATCACCAACGGCGGCCCAGTCACGCTGATCACGGCCCACCGCGATGACGCTGGTAACAACGGACTTGTTTCCACAGTGGGCGCTGATGTCACAGCCGGCGGAGGCACTGTGATCGCCGGGCCCGTCTACGCACCCGAAGACACTGACTTTGCCGCTGTTGCCCAAAAAATTGCAGATGCAGTCGCACAAGCTGACAGTGGCGCAACCAAAGCTGTGTACCTCGCTGGCTACGGTGAAGTTGCGCAGATTCTGGCCGAGGCTTCAGGCATTGCGTCCCTCCAGGATATTCCCTTCTATGGCGGAGACGGTTCGGCGCAGTCCACCGACCTAACCGATGACGCAACCGGTGCAGCCTTTGCTGCTGGTTCCGCCGATGGCTTCGCAAGCCCGCTGCCCGTGATCGGTGATGACGCTGAAGCCCCACCAGAGGAACTCGTCAAAGCCGATCCAGAGCCAGACCCACTTGCATACGGGGCCTATGACGCTCTGATGATTCTCACCGCCGTGTTTGCCAAAGATGGCGCAGACCTCAAGGGATCCGATTTGCGGACTGCCTTTATGACTACCGCCGAGGGCTACAAGGGCGTGACTGGCGTGGTCACACTCGATGCTTCGGGCGATCGGGCCACCATGCCATATGCCTATTGGGGCATCTGCGAGGTAGACAAGGCATTCGAGTGGAAGGTACTCGGAGGTTGGGTGCCACCATCTCCGACCGAGCCAGCAACCACGACCAAGCCCGGAACGATTACCTTCACCGGCTGCACCCCTGGCGCTGACGGCGGAGCAGCAGAGACCCCGTAGGCCCTCCAGCCCGAAGCCACTCAGCAGTTTTCACGGCCGCTGTCACATGGGTCAGCCATACTGGCTGACCCATGGCTTCTGACCCCGCAATCACAGACTTCACAACCACCGACACCGCAGTCACAAGCATCGCATCTGCAGGGGTCACCGACCTTGGGTCCCTGCGAGATGCCGATGGCGGCCCCGTCCGTTTTCTTCATTCCTCGGATCTTCACCTCGGAAAGTCTGGGGATACGCCCAAAGCGTTTCAGAATCTGGTCAAACTCGCTCTCGAGAGAAACGTCGACCTCGTTGTTTTGGGGGGCGACGTGTATGACTCTGCAGATCGCTCGGCCTTCGCTCAGTTGCAGTTCACTCAGGGGCTCACCCGGCTGACCGAAAAAGGCATTCGCGTCTTTATCGCCCACGGAAACCACGACCCTGTTCAAGCTAACTTTACGCCGGTAGCCCCTTTACCCGAGCGGGTTTATACCTTTACAGCGGGTGAGCCTCAAACCTTTCTCATGACAGTCGGCGTAACCCGACTAGCCGTCACGGGAGTGAGTTTCGCCACCCAAAAAGAAGAGGCGAACCTTGTGAAAAAAATCGGTGCCACAACTGTGAATGCCGATCTACGAATTGCTGTGGTGCACGCCAATGTTGAGGGCCTGCCCGGCCACGATAATTACGCCGGCTGTACTCGGGATGATCTCCTCACTTCAGATATCGACTACTGGGCGCTGGGTCATATCCACGACCGCACAGTCACCCCAATGCCAGCCGGGCGATGGTGGGCCTACCCAGGCAACCTGCAAGGCCGCAGCACCAAAGCAACCGAATGTGGACCCAAAGGGGTCCTCATTGTTGAAGCCGCCGACGAAGGATTCGCTAAGCCAGAGTTTGTGGCCTGTGATCTCAGTCGCTTTCTGCGAGTTCAGGCCGACGTCACAGGTGCTGAAGACCTAAGTTCTGCGGTCGATCAGATTGCGGAGCAAGCAGCGAGTTCCATTGAGCAGGACAACCCGCACTCTCTTCCGACCGTTGTCCGTATCGCAATAACTGGAGCAACGCCTGCTCACCCGCACCTGCAACAGTTACTCAAAACCGAGGACGAGTTTGCTGAAACCCTCGCTCAACTTCTGCCAGCGAATACCAGCATCAAAAAAGTGGCTCTCGACACCACGGCCCCCTACAACCGAACCGTGTTGGCCGCTAGGCCTGACGTAGTCGGTGCCGTCCTCACCAAGCTCGACGACCTGCTGACTACAGCAACAAGCAGCCAGCCCACCAGCCAACCCAACCCGGTCATGTCTGCACTGCTTGAACGGGCCGCCAGCACGATTGGTTCAGCGTCAAAGACGCTGACAGAACAGGCACTAGTCCTGAACACCATTACTCACGAGGAGTTGCTGGACCGGGTCGAGCGCTTACTCATCGACAGTCTTGCTCCGAGCACCGAGGACCAGAGCGAAGTACCCGAAGGAAGAGTTCAGCCATGAGCAATCAGCTAAAGATTTCGGCAGTGAGGGTCAAAAAATTTGGTGGGCTCAGCAATCTGAATCTCAGTCTGCCGAAGGGAAAGCTCATCACCATTTTCGGCTCGAACGAGGCAGGCAAGAGCACTCTGGCTGAGGCCATCATGTGGCTCATCGCCGGACCTAGCGTCTCGAAGTCCGAGATACAGCGCTTTGGTGAGTCCGGAGAGACCTTGGTCGCCGAACTCGAGGGTTTGCTCGAAAAGTCCCCCCTGCTCTTGAAGGCAGAGTTCAAGATTCTTGGTCAGGGAGTGGGCGCCCGCAGCCCATTTGACGCGCAGATCGGAGGCGCAGCTCTTCTGTCCCGCGAGGCGTGGATCGCCCGACTCGGCAGTACCTCTACGGAGTCCATTCGAGCAGTCCATCGCATTGATGGTGCTGACGGACACCAAGTCGATCAAGGCGAACAAGTCCTCGAGCTGGCAAGTCAAGGAATGTTTGGCGGAGTCGACCCGCGAGTTGTCGCCGCCAAGTTAGTCAAAGAGGCAAAGACTCTGACTACAGGAGCTGCTGGGGGAAGCCGTTCGGTTGCAAATCTCCGAAAAGAGATTCTGGCCGCAAAAGCTGCTCTGGATGAGGCGGGCAAAAACGCCGATGACTACTCGGTTGCCAAAAACGAGCAGGCAGAAACTCAGGCCAATGTCACTCTCGCCACAGAGAACAAGCATCACCTCTCTTCCGAACTCGCTGCGCTGGAATCAGCCCGTCAAGCCTGTGTTATTTCGCACCGCAAGACCAGCCTTGAAGGAGAACTCGCCAACTTGGAGCAGGTGGAGCCGAACTGGGCCGCGATAGCCAACCAAATCCCTGATCTTCTAGCCCTGCAGGAGTTCAGCCGAAATCAAGAACCGCAGTTCAACGAACACATCCGCCGGGGCGAGGACGCGGCGCAAGCCTTGGGTGAATCCGTGGAGCAATTAGCTTCGCTCACTCTCGCCCATGACGACTCCGTCACGCTCACCAATGCCGTTGCTACTCTCGCCCAATCTCAGAGCACAGAACGTGAATGGCTCACCGAGCAGTCGGCTGCCGAGGCGGCCCTGCCCCTTGCAATCCAGGCGCAAGACCAAGCCCTAGCCGCTCTCGGGGAGCAGGTCACACCAGCAACCGTTCTGGCAGCAAACCTTGGTGCAGACTCGCAGGGAGGTATTTTGGCAGCCCAGACACAGATCGACCAGAGCTCGGCTGCTCTGTCTGCAGCACAAGATGAGTCGCGTACAGCGTCAGCAAGGGCGCAGGTTGCACAGAACGCTCAACAACAGGACCTCGCCAACTGGGAGCAGTTCAACACGGGAATGACACCGCAGGCATGGCTCAGTGACGGGCAGTTTCGCCGGCCGGCAGCTGTTGCGGCTTCAGCCTCAAGTGGCCTTACCCGGTTCATCCCTGCACTGATTCTTGGGATTCTTTCGATTGCGGGATTCGCTCTTCGGCAGCCCATTTTTGGAATTCTGGCCGCTGTTGGCCTCATCGTCACCTTGGCTCTCGCGCTTCGAGGCCGAGCCAGCAGTACAAGCTCTGCCGAAAACGCCCAGGCAGATCTTTCCTCCCTTCAGGCGGCTGCGAATGCAGCTTCTGCGGCTGCGCTAGCGCTCAATCAGCAACAAACCAACCTGCAGTCACGCCAAGCCGCTCAGGCTCAAGCCGAACAAGACCACACTGCAGCACAGGGCTCATTAGATTCCACTTTGCAAAACGCGGGCCTTCCCCCGGTGAGGAACTCGTCCGAAGTCAACTCCTTACTCACGAACTACCAAGAAGCTCGCCTTGCTGTTGACCTGGCCACCACTGCCCAAGACCGCTTGACCAAAGCCCAGACCGGATCTGCGGCAGCCGCAGCGCAGGTTCGGAACGCCGAGAGAGCGATCAGCGATCAGTTAGCCTCGCTTCGTCTCCCAGCCCATTCACCGATCTCCGCTGCAACAGACACCTTCGGCAAGTTCCGCACAGCCGCAGAGCAGGCCAAATTGGCAGTCGATGCCACCGCAAAGCTCAGCGTTCATCGCCAGCAGGTTGAAGCGCTGTGCAAGCCCATAGCGCAACCCGGGCAAGTGCTTGACCTAGCGGCACTACTCGCAGCGGCCGAGCTTGCCAAAGATACGCTTGCACAAAGGAGTCAACTTGCCGAGCGTATCCGTGAGCAGGATCAGGCTCTACAGGATCAGATCGGAGGCTCTGAACGCATAGCTGCCTTGCTGACGCAGTACGCCACTGTTGATCAATTCACAGCACAGCAAACTGCGGTGGAATCCGAACTCGCTCAAGTTGATACTGAACTCACCCAGCAGAACACCGCATTGGGGAGCATCAACCAGCGGATCGAGGATCTTTCCAAAGAGGGTGAGATCGCATTACTCAATGAGCAATTAAGTGCGCTCAACGAGGAGCAATCCGAGTCTGCAGTTCAGGGTGCGGTCTATGCCCTGGCAGAGCTGCTTCTGAGCGAACAGGCCGACCTTGCAGACCTGCAAAACCAACCAAAGCTCATTGAGCGCACGAGCGAACTAGCTCGATCTGTTGCACCCACTTGGTCGGGTGTCAGAGTGATTCGAGACTCTGAATCCACGAACAACAAAGCCAAGCTAATTATCGATCTGTTGAACGGGGCGATCATTCCGGCGAATCAACTCTCTACGGGTGCGCGAGCACTGCTCTACCTAGCTCTTCGCCTTGCCGTGGCGGACGAACAGTCCGATCGAACCGGGGTATGGCTACCGCTGATCTGTGACGATCCGCTCGTACACCTTGATGACAAACGTGCCCCCCAAGCCATGGCTCTTCTTGCCCAGGCCGCACAGAACCGACAAGTGATCCTTTTGACCTGTAATAAGAGCAGTTTGGACCTAGCACAAGAAGCTGGCGCGCAAACCCTGAGCCTTTCAGACTAAATCCATATTTCTGAGAGGTTTCCCCTACAGTTTTGGCAACCCTGCAACCGATACGGCTAACGCAGATCCCACTTAATAAGGGGATACTGGACCAATTCTGAGACTTTAGTCACAGGATTTTTCTAGGTCTGCGCGTTAATCACTTTGAGGGGTCTTGACACCACCCGTACACTAGAGGTTCGGTCAGTGTTTGTAGTTCAGGTTTTTCTGTAGCTACACGTAGTGATCGCCCGCTCACTATCAATGAGGTCAATCGGTGGCAAACCAGCGAGTAGAACGTGACGAAGAAGATCTCGTCAGAATGTATTTGAAAGACATCGGCCAGTACGCCCTCCTCACCAAAGATGATGAGGCTCGTCTTGCGCAGGCCATGGAAGCCGGCCGCGAGGCTCGTGCCGAGCTAGAAGAGGCCGGCAAGAGCGTCTCGCCAGCACGCAAGCGCGAACTCAAGCGCCTGACCCGCGATGGCGAGGATGCTGAGCGCACCTTCGTTCAGTCCAACCTGCGACTCGTCGTGTCCATCGCCAAGAAGTACCAAGCCTCGGGAATGCCTCTGCTCGACCTGGTGCAAGAAGGCAACCTCGGCCTGATGCACGCCGTAGAGAAGTTCGATTGGCGCAAGGGCTTCAAGTTCTCCACCTACGCAACCTGGTGGATCCGTCAGGCACTGACTCGCGGTATCGCCAATACTGGTCGTACCATCCGCCTACCTGTGCATGCTGGCGACACCATGAACCGTGTACAAAAAGCCCGCACCCGTCTAGAGACCGCACTCGGCCGTCCAGCAACATTGGCCGAACTCGCTGCTGATTTAGAGATGCCAGAAGCAAAGGTCACAGAGACCCTGCTCTTTGCAGCCGACACACTCTCCCTCTCCACCCCACTTCGTGAAGATGGCGATGCCGAACTCGGGGACGTAGTTCCCGACCGCGGAGCCGTCACCCCATTCGAGGCTGCTTCAGTCGCACTCCTACCAGAGGAGATTGGCCGCCTACTGTCCCCCCTTGACGAGCGCGAACGTGAGATACTCAAACTCCGCTTTGGACTTGATCGTGGCGAGCCACGCACCTTGGAAGAAGTCGGCGAACACTTTGCACTCACCCGTGAGCGCATCCGTCAGATCGAGGCTCGGGCCATGTCCAAGCTTCGCCACCCATCAGCAGATACTGGGGCACGAGACCTCCTCAGCGTCTAAAAATCTCACTCCAGACAGGGTCCACAGCCCCCTGTCACAGCAATCAGAGGGCCGGTATCCGCCGCAAGGGGATACCGGTCTTCTGCATTCAAGAGCCAAACCCCCGTAGTCTGCCGATGTGTCTTCGCAGATCGAGAACCTGTCGGCAGCGCTCAGTGTTGCGCTCGAGCCAACCTTGGGAGCAGTTGCGATTTCGGAACTGCGTCGACTTTCTGGAGGCGCTTCCCGAGAAACCTGGAGCTTCGATGCAACTCAGGCCGACGGATCGCTTAGGGAGCTGGTGTTGCGACGCGATCCACCAACCCGACCCGGTTGGCCAGGGACCATGGGTACAGAGGCGCGTTGCCTGCGGGCATCTGCTCAGGCGGGGCTAGCAGTGCCACAGGTCCTTCTTGATTCCGACTCACCGGATCTCTTCGGATCGGCCGGGATAGTCATGCAGCGAATCGAGGGTGAAACCCTTGCCCGGCGCATTCTTCGAGATGAGAAGTTTCAGGATGCACGATCAGCCCTAGCAGCGGACTGCGGCACCTTCCTTGCCGGCCTTCACGCTATCGACCCCCAAGTTGTCGCTCCCTTGCAGAGCGCAGACCCGCTCAAGCAAATTCGCCTCACGCTCGACGCGCTCGACATGCCTAGTCCGACCTTCGAATTTGCGATTCGCTGGCTGGAAAGCAACCGCCCCCAGACCTTGAGCACAGCAATTGTTCATGGGGACTTTCGCCTCGGCAACTTCATCCTGGGCGAAGAGGGCCTACGGGCGGTACTTGACTGGGAACTTGTCCACCTTGGGGACCCCAGAGAAGATCTTGGTTGGCTCTGCGTCAAGGCATGGCGATTCGGTGCAGCGGAACCAGTCGGTGGATTCGGGACTCGTGAGGATCTTCTTGCTGCTTATCAAGCTGCAGGAGGAGCACCCGTAAGCTTGGCCGAACTGCACTGGTGGGAAGTCTTTGGCACGCTCCGCTGGGGCGCAATCTGCATGACTCAAACTCACGCTCACCTCAGCGGCCTGCTGCGTTCGGTTGAACTCGCAGCCATTGGCAGGCGAGTATGCGAAACAGAGTGGGATTTACTACTCCTCTTGGAACCGGGTGCAACAACTGAAGCACTCTCTAAATCAGCAAGTCAGCAGAGTCAGCCGAGTCCTACTCAGGCCCCGATCGAGGGCCTGCATGGTCGCCCCACAGCTGAGGAACTGCTTCAAGCAGTCAGAGAGTTCCTGACTGAGCAGGTCATGCCGTCAACTGAGGGCAACCTGTCTTTTTTTGCGCGAGTCGCAAGCAACGTGATCGCCATGGTGGAGCGAGAACTCGTGCTCGGGCCGCAGCAAGATCAGCAGCGAGCGACTTCTCTGAGAGAGTTCGCCGTTGGTTCTGAGCGTGAATTAGCGGCATCGATCCGCTCGGGTGGCTTCAGCGAGAACAGAGTCGCATTGCTTGAACTCCTCGCCGACGGGGTTCTCAGCAGTCTCCGCGTGGCACGGCCCACCTATCTTGATCCGCCATCTTGAGTTACACCGCACATAGGACAGGGCCTGCATTAGGCACAGTTGGCGCACACACCCTCAAGTGCGAAGTGCCCTGGCTCGAGCGTAAACCCGATTGCTTCTTGCGCTTCGAGGATGAACCGTTCGACTGTTGCGGTCGGCAACTCTGTGACGCGATTGCAGGTCCGACATAAGGCGATTAGCCCGTGATCGCCTCCTAATCGCACGAGTGATGGGCCATGCCCGGCATGGACATGCGTAACCATTCCCCGATCGGACAAGGTGCCGATGGTTCGATAGACGGTTGCCTCGTGAATCTCAGGTACCTCGGACTGGGCAAGCTTGGTGAGTGAGGCTATGTCGAGTGCACCTCCATGGCGCAGAAGCGCTCTCAGTACAGCTATTCGTGGTGCGGTCGCCTTGCAGTTGTGGGTTCGCAGCATCGTCTCAGCGTCATCGACGTTGTTTTGGCCCTTCAGCGCCGCTGCCTCGTCTTGCAATCGCATGTGCCAACTTTACACGTGCATCCCGTCTCACTTCTGCCCGTGTGGCGCTCAGTTTCAGTGTGCGCCGTGAGCAACACCGATGCGGCGACGCAAGGGCACGCCAGCAGCGAACGCAACTATGAAGAAGACTGCAGACGTCAAAACGATGGTCGGTCCAGAAGCGACATCAAGGTGGTAGCTAGCGTTCATGCCAACGAAGCCACTTACCGCACCGATCACTCCAGCCAGTATCAGCATGCGAGGAAAACTGTCGGTCAGCATGCGGGCGACTACAGCCGGGACGACCAGAGAGGCTGCTATCAAGGTCACGCCCAGGACGTTCATCGTCGAGATGACCGTGGCCGAGAGCAGCACCATGAGCAAGCCGTCAATCAGGCCAGTATTCACCCCGGTCGCCTTGGCTACTTCGGCGTCAAAGGTAGTAAATAAAAGTTGCCGATAGCCGAGGAAGATAAAGGCCAGTGCACATATTGACACCCCGATGATCAACCAGACGTCCGCCAAGGTCACGCCCAGCACATTGCCGAACAACAACGCATCGGCATTTGGCCCGTTTGAACCGTAGATCTGCACGATTACAAGACCGAACGCAAACGCAGCGGTAGTAACCACGCCAATCGCAGCATCCGAACCGATTGGTCGGCTGCGCACGATCGCGCCGATCGTAAGGGCAGCGAGTAAACCCCAGGCTCCTGCGCCGAGGAACAAGTTGATACCTAGTAGCCCCGCTACTGCGTAGCCCCCAAAGATCGCATGAGAGAGTCCGTGGCCGATGTAACTCATGTTGCGCAACACCACGTAGCTACCAACAACTCCGCATAACGCGCCGGCCAGAGTGGCCACGATGATCCCGTTGCGGAAGAACTCGAACTCGAACGGCTTCAGAAAATCAATCGCCAGGACAGCGCCGCCACTCATCACGCGCTCTTTTCGTCAAGCAAAAACAGCGGCGAATCGACTACCACGCGCATACCGCCATGTTCGAGTACGCGCATCGGCGATCCATAGGTGCGCTCAAGAACATCAGGAATCAAGACCTCGTTGGGTGAACCCTCTCCGATGACCGTTGTGTTGAGGCACACGATTCGTGGAAGGTGAGCAGCGATGCCGTTGAGGTCGTGCGTTGTGAGCACGATGGTCAGACCCTGCTCGTTCAGTTCACCGAGCAGGTGCAGGACTTCGTGACGCGTGCGGACGTCGAGTCCGGATGTTGGTTCATCAAGGAAGATCACCTTTGCGTCGGTGAACAAAGCACGAGCTAGGAACACGCGCTGCTGTTGGCCACCAGACAGGTCGCGAATATGCCGCCCCTCCAACCCGCCAAGGCCTAGTCGTTCCGTTATCTCACAAATCTCGGCCCGTTCAGACCTCGTTATCCAAGGAGTACGCCATCCGCGCGCGCGAGCCATACCCACGCACTCGGCAACTGTCACGGGAAAGCTCCAGTCAATGTGTTCCACCTGCGGAACGAGCCCAACAGTGAGACCTGCACGCCGCTCAACCTGCCCCGAAAGGGGCGCAACGCTGCCCAACAAGGCCTTCAACAGCGTCGACTTACCTGATCCGGACGGACCGACGATGCCGAGCAGATCGCCTTCAGCGACCTCAAGGTCGACCTCGACGAGCACCGGTTCTGATCCATAGGTAACGGTCAGGTTCGTTGCCTGAATAAAGACCTCGTTCATTGCGGGTACGAGGAGGAATCGGGTGCGGTGTTGCGGACGTCAAAGTTGGTGAGCGCGATTGGATTACCACCTAAAGCTTCGGTCATGGTGATGAAATTGAACTTCATTAAACCAACCCACGAGTGATCAGCTTCGCCAGGCTCACCAGGCAGATCGTCGTCACGGAGGTCATCGACGTACTCTGCACCGGTCTCCCTGGCGATCTGTTCAAGTACCGGAGATGGAAACACCTCCGAGCCAAACACCGCAGGAACATTCTCTTTTCGAATCTGTTCGACAAGCTTGATCACATCCGAAGCCGTGGGCTCGCCAAAGTCTGCGGGCTGTACGGCACCGACAACATCGAAGTCGTACGAGTCGGCAAAGTAGGCATAGGCATCGTGGTAGGTGACCAGCTTGCGTTTCGCGGCAGGAATCGTAGCGAAGGCCTCGACAGCCTTTGCGTCGAATTCATCAACGAGATCTACGAACGCCTCGAAGTTGGTGTTGTACTCGGATTCACCGGCGGGGTCGACTTCAATCATCGTGTCGCGAATCAGACCGGCATAAACTTTGACCAACTTCGGATCGGTCCAGAGGTGTGGGTTGGGTTTGCCTTCAGACTCTGGAAACGAGAAGTCGTACTTGTACTGCTCCGGGCTAAGTGTTTCGTCACCGAGTGCGACAAGCGGCACCCCGTCACTGAGGTTCGCCTCGGCAAGGTTTTTGGTCGGTTCTTCCAACTGGAGGCCGTTGATGAATAACACGTCGGCGGTACTCAGCACTTCAGCTGCCGATGGCGGGGGCTCAAACGTGTGTGAGTTCGTCCCTTCTGGCACGATGCCAACAATCTGGGCTCGATCCCCGATGATGCTTGCAGCGATTGAGGTGATCGGCGCCACCGTAGTGACCACCACGAGTTCCTCGGGCGAGAATTGGGCCGCCTCGCCTGCTTTGTTAGCAGCCTGAGATGCGGAGTCAGAGGATGCATCACTGCTGCAAGACATAACAACAAGACTCGCAATTGCGCAAAGCGCTACTACACGGAGGCACTGCAAAGGGGGCATCATTTCAATCTAGATGCGAACAGCTCGCAACACTTGTCGGCCCCTGAGACGTCCTGCTCAGCGAGTCGCACCTAGCGAGTCAGACCTCGTTGGGAGGCACTTTGGCCAAGCAGAGGGACCTGAATAGACTCTGATGATGTCGACTGGAAATGGCTTCGCCGCCATCGTTACCGAGTGCGGACCGAATCGTTTAGTGGTCGGTAAAATTAGCGAAGATACTGCTCGCGAGCTTTTGCAGTTCGCTAGCAATGGCGGTTCGGTTCTGCTTGCGCTCGAGCCAGATAATGAGGCTGCGTCTGAGATTGCTGGGGTGCGCGTCATCTCCTCTCTGCCCTGTACTGAGTGGTACGTCACACTGGCGGATACTCCCGAGGCAGTCCGCCTGACAGGCGAGGTTCCCGTTACGTCGAAGCTAAACACGCTCGAAATCACCCGCACTGATGTAACAATCGCAGCTACCACTAGCGTTCGGTTCGAGCATCAACCGACGCTGGCAGTGCGCACGGTCGGAACCGGACGCATCGTATCGAGCGGCATTGCCGACCTTGATGCACTCATGCGCCACGATGTGCTCGGCTCTTTCGTTACCCGCCTTCTTCGACCTTCGTTCCCTGCTTCTACGCCGACGCTGGGCCTAGCAGTCGTTGGGTACGGACCATTCGGCGGAATGGGCTACCTCCACGGTCTAGCGGCAACCGAAACCGAGGGTCTGGCCTTCGTTGCAGTTGCCGATAATGCAGCTGAGCGTACCCAGGCGGCACGTGTGGATTTCCCCGATGTCGCTTCTCACAATTCGGCAACCTCATTGGCCGCCGACGAAAGTGTCGATCTCGTCGTCATTGCTACGCCTCCAAGCTTCCATGCCGGACTGGCTATTGAATTGCTACGTGCCGGCAAGCACGTCGTTCTAGAAAAGCCGATGGCTCTTACACGAGCCGATGCCGAACGTGTCATTGCCATCGCGGCCGAGAATGACCGCATGGTAACGGTGCATCAGAGCCGTAGATGGGACACCGACTTTCTTGCTGTCAAGCGGCTGGTAACTAACGGAGACCTTGGTGAAGTATTTACTATAGAAACCTTCGTAGGCGGCTTCGATCACCCGTGCCGTGCCTGGCACTCAGAGGACTCAATCTCGGGTGGGGCGGTGTTCGACTGGGGTTCTCATCACGTCGACTGGATCAATCAGCTATACGACAGCGCCCCGAGCCGAGTTCTGTGCAGCACACATACCCGTGTCTGGCACGACACATCAAACGTCGACCAGTTGTCACTGTGGATGCAATGGTCAGATGGGCGAGAAGCGACCTTTCGCCAAAGCGATGTCTGCGCAATCCGTCGCCCGAAGTTTCATATCGAGGGCACCAACGCCACGTTGGAAGGGCACTACCGGCCTTTACGCACTGAGTCTGTAGTACCCGGGCGTGGCTACGTTGAGCAGATGAGCCATCACGCCGAGGCACCTGTTGATCTCACTGTTGCCCGTTACGACGGACCGAACGGGATCGTCACCTCGACGGTACGACCCGCTCAAGATCCGGGCTGGGCATTCCACCGTAACTTGGCCGACCACTTGCTATTGAGTGAAGAACTCGCGGTACGGCCCGAGCAGTCTTGCGAGGTGGTAGCAGTCCTCGAAGCAGCGCATCGTTCCGGCCTCGAAGGCGGCTCCCTGATCGAGATCTAACGATGCCATCGGCTGAGCGAGCAGTTGGCATAGGCGTGCTCGGAGCACGCTCAATGGTGGCGCGATTGGCAATATTCCCTGCCCTTGATGCTAGCCAAGAAGCCAATCTGGTGGCCGCTGCCTCCCTAAGTGGTCCAGTGCCAGCGCCGTGGGACCGCTACACGGTCGCCGACTATGACGCCGTCATCGACCACCCCGACGTGGAAGCTGTGTACATCCCATTACCGAACGATCTGCACCGGAGGTGGGCGCTACGTGCTGCCGATGCAGGCAAACACGTGCTCTGTGAGAAACCACTCGCAGCGAACGTCGAGGCGGCGCAGCAGATGCGTATCGGCTGTAACGATGCCGGTGTGCTTCTAGCTGAAGCCTGGATGACGCCGTTCGATCCGCGATGGGAGCGGACGTTCGAGCTAGTGGCCGAGGGCTTGATCGGGACCGTCACGGAGGTCACTGCGGCGTTCACATTCACCATCGGACCTGAAGCAGCCGAGAACTACCGATGGCGGCCCGAGCACGGCGGAGGTGCGCTGTTAGATGTTGGGATCTACTGCCTTGGACCCGCCGTCCGGCTTTGGGGCTCAGTTCCCGCCACAATCAAGGCCTCGATCCAACAAGCCGAATCAGGAGTCGATGCTACGACCGCAGTCGAACTCATTTGGCCTGGTGGACAAGTCGCTCGTGCTCGCTGTTCTTTCGTCGAAGCCGAACAACAGCGACTTGAACTCATCGGAACTTCTGGCAGCCTTACGCTCAACGGTGATGCTCACACCGGCGGCAAGCAAGCCACAATGATCCAACACCTTGATAGTGCAGGTGCCCACCAAATCTATGTAGAGCCTGATGATCCATACCGTCGCATGATTGATGCCTTCGCAGCGGCGGTGCGCGGCACACAACCTTGGCCCCGCCCAGTTGAATCAAGTATTGAAATGCTCAAGCTTTTGAACAAAATACGTGAGGCTGCGCAATGACTACCCCAATGGATACCGAGCGTCGAATCCAGCCTTCCGTAGTGAGCTTCCAGTTAGCCTCAGGCGTCGAACTGCGAGGCCTCAGCTGGCAACCGCCAGAGGATTTTGACGGCGTGCTCCTTCCTCCGTGTCTCCTCGTGCACGGCTTGGCCTCGAATGCCCGGCTTTGGGATGGCGTGGCCTGGCGACTCGCTCAGGCAGGTCATCCGGTAGTTGCGATCGACCAGCGTGGCCATGGCCACTCCTCCAAGCCCGACTCCGGCTACGAGATGGCAACTGTGGCTGACGATCTTGCTCTGCTCATCGATGCCATGCAGTGGAAGCAGCCACTCGTGGCAGGGCAATCTTGGGGTGCCAACGTCGTCATCGAACTCGCCTACCGCCACCCGAGTTCGGCCCGTGCGATTGCGTGCGTAGACGGCGGCTTCATCGAACTCAAGCAACGCTTTCCTAACTGGGAGGATGCTCAAGAGGTCATGGCGCCACCAAAAATGATTGGTATGCCGTTCGTTAGATTCCAAGCTTTGATGGCCGGCGCGTACCCAGATTGGCCCGAGGAAGGCCGTCAAGGGCAACTTGCGAACTTTGAGGTTCGCGCTGACGGCACCATCGCCCCGTGGCTCACCTTTGAACGCCATATGCAAGTGCTTCACGGCCTGTGGGAACACTCTCCCTCTACCCGTTATGCATCGATCAATACGCCTGTACTGTGGCTGCCTGCCGACACCGGTGAGGTGGATTGGACCCATTCAAAAGAGGACGCAATTCTCTCGGCCGCTGCCGCTCTTGCGCACAGTCGAATTGAGTGGTTCAGCCCTGCTCATCATGATGTGCACGCTCAGCACCCGAGTGACGTGGCATTACTTTTGCACCGAGCCGCAACCGAACCCGACTGGATCTCCGCATGACCGAAACGCCAACAACCCCGGCACGACTCCCTCGCCTACTTGTCATCATGGGCTCGGGCGAAACGGCACCCACCATGACGGTGCCTCACCGTCGGGTATTCGAACGTCTCGCCGAGGCCACGGGTGACCAGATCAATGCTGTGCTGCTCGACACGCCGTTCGGCTTTCAGGAAAACGTCAACGAATTAGCAGCGAAAACTACCGACTATTTTCGGGACGCTACCGGAAGGCAAGTCGAGATCGCCGGGCTAGCACGCACAGACCATGGCGACGTAGTGGCGATCGAGACGGCAATTGCCAAGATTCGATCAGCCGATTGGTTATTCGCCGGACCAGGAAGTCCAACATTCGCGCTGAGGCAGTGGAAGGACACCGCAGTACCAATTGCAATATCGGAGAAGCTCCAGAGTGGGGGCGCCATCGTGTTTTCCTCGGCCGCTGCGCTCACGCTCGGACGGAAGACCATCCCGGTTTACGAGATCTACAAATCAGGTTTTGATCCGTATTGGGTTGACGGGCTGGATGTACTCACTGCTATCGGTCTTCCGGTGGTTGTGATCCCTCACTACGACAATAAGGAGGGCGGCAATCATGACACCACGAAGTGTTACCTCGGCGAGCGCCGTCTTTTGATGCTCGAACCCGAACTTGAGGACGAGGTATTCATCCTCGGAATCGACGAACACACAGGCGTCATCATTGATCTCGATACAGAGATCGCCGAGGTCGTCGGCAAGGGCGCCATCACGCTCCGTAAGGATGCAAAGTCGGTGCGGATAGAAGCTGGTGAACTGGTACCACTGGCAAAATTGCGCAACGGCCCTTTCGGACAAGTCGATGTTGCAACCCCTGCTCGACTTACACCTAGTGCTATCTCACCGGATCAGGCCGATAGCGCGACCGATGCTTCGATCCCATCGCTTGCGTCCGATGCATCTCGCTTAGAAACTGCCTTCGAGAAGGCACTGAGTAATCGCGACGCAGACGGCGCTGTTGCTGCCATCCTCGACCTAGATTCCGCCATCATCTCATGGTCAAACGACACGCTGCAGGGAGACGATCTCGAACGAGCCCGAACTGCGCTCCGCTCAATGATCGTTCGTTTGGGCGCAGCCGCCACGGGTGGAGTACGCGACTCTCGCGAGGTTCTCGGCCCCATCGTCGAAGCAGCCTTAGCTGCACGAGTCACCGCTCGCACCGAGAAGGCGTACGCAGTGAGCGATGCGATTCGCGACAACCTTGCTGCCGCTGGCATTGAGGTACGTGACACAGAGACCGGCGTTGACTGGTCGATTATTGACTGAAAGACCAGGACCGAGCAGGTGCTCTCGGCAACCTTGCACCTCACCCCCGATTTGGCTACGTTTTCCGATGTGCCTTCGGAAAACGATGACCTAGCTCCAACGCTCATCCAGCAGACATCCCCCGATCGCCGCACCCGTAAGCGTGATGCCCGCCGCGAACATCTTTTGGACTTGGCAGCTGACATCGTCGAGGAGGCTGGCGTCGACGGCCTGACCATGGCAGCACTTGCACAGGCTGCTGATTACGCAACGGCTTCGCTCTATACCTACTTCGCTTCAAGAAGCGCTCTGCTCGCAGCCTTACAGCAACGAGCACTGTTGGTTCTGCATGATCTAGCCGAACAGCGTGTGGCCCAGTGGAAGGCAGCCCTTCGCACGGCCACACCCACGCCCACCGATCAGGTCGCTTCGCTGGCATTGCTCTGGGCCTTTTCAGATCTCTTCTTATCTGCTCCGCAAACCCACCCCAGGGAATTTCGGCTGCAGCAGCAACTGCTCGTAAATGCTGGAGCAGAAAACACCGCTGACGCTGCCGGAGTCGTACCAGTAGCCATGCTCGTGTTGGATGTACCTCGACGCTTACTTGCCGCTGCAATCACGAGCGGAGCCCTACATCCGCAGCCGCCTACATCGAACCCGCTCGAAGAGTCGCTAGAAGGATCCTTGGTACGAACCTTCGCCTGGGTGCTCGGACTCAACGGGGCGCTCATGGCAGACGGGCTGAGCACGGGACTACCAACCACCGGCGCAGCCCTAGGTGAAGTACTGACTCAGGGCCTGCTTCAGGGCTGGGGCGCATCCCCAAAGGACTCCGCTCTTGCTCGCTCACTGGGCCAATCACTGGGCCAATCAATGGGCAGGCAGCCATGACCATCCTGCTCACTGTTCTGCTAGCCGCAGCGGCATTCATTCTGGGTGCGTTCTTGTGGAGTTTTGCCGAATACCTGTTGCACCGTTTTGCCATGCATGAACTCAAAGGCAAGGGCATGATGAGCCGCGAGCACCTTGAGCATCACGTGCGCTCGACCTGGTCATTCTCGGCCACTCATATTCTGAGCTGGATCGGCATGCTGCTCGTGGGTGCAGTTCTTTGGATGCCTATTGGCTGGATTCTTGTCGGGCCTGTCGCCGGAATCGCCTTGGCCTTGGGCTGGGCATGCGGATACTTCTTCTATGAGTATCAACATGCCGTGGCTCATCGCCGAGCGCCCAAAAACCGCTATCAGCGTTGGGTCCGACAGAATCATTTCCAGCATCACTTTGGCCAGCCAATGAAGAATCACGGTGTCAGTACCCTGATCTGGGACAAGGCCTTTGGCACCTATGTGCAGACCGAGATAGTGAGAGTTCCAAGGCGACTGGCCCTGCCATGGATGATCGAGAATGGCGAACTCCTGCCTGAGTTCACCGACACCTACATCCTTGTCGGTGCCCTTGATGACTCCGAACGCCTTGCAGCAATCGACCGAGCCCGAGCGTTCGCCTCGATAGCCCCACCCGACTAACCCTCAAGCTGCAAGCCATTGACAGGGTCCAAGTTGTGCAGAAGACTCAGGTCGGGGAAGTTTCGACTGTTTCCGGTGGTGGGCACCGCGTGACCGATGGGGGAAGCTATGAATCAGATGATCAGCAGGTTTTCGGGTGGAACGAACCATAAACGGACCAAGCTGTGGGGCCTAGCTGCGGTGTTCGTCTTCGCATCAGCGAGCGTCTCATGTGTACCTGCCCCGCAAGCACCGCCCACACCGCCGCCACCATGCAACGAACCCGTATGCCCGCTGGCGGCTGCCGCGCGTGCTCGCGGGATATACATGGGCGCCGAGGTCAACGCTGGCCGTCTGGCCACAAACCCTGCATACGCTGAGGCTGTTGTTCGCAACTTCACCTCCGTGACGCCCGGGAATGAGCTCAAGTGGTCGGTCCTTCGCCCGTCTCCTACTGAGTGGAACTGGGGTCCAGCTGACTCAATAGTTGAGTTCGCAGAGGCAAATAACCTTGGCGTTCGAGGTCATACCTTGGCTTGGGTAAACGAATCTGGCGATCAAAACGGTCTGCCACCTTGGCTCCGCGGAGTCACCGACCCTGAGGCCTTTAGAACCTACGTCCTTGACGGAGTCGCCGAAACTGTCGGTAGATACCGAGGTCGCATCGACCGTTGGGATGTCGTGAATGAGGCGTTTGTTTACTACAACGGGGAGCGTGCCCCATCCGTGTATGACCGAATGGGCCCGGATTACATCGCCGATCTGTTTGCAGCAGCCCATGCCGCAGACCCGGATGCCTCGCTGTGGCTCAATGAGGTCTTCACCGAACTGTTCCCTGACAAAGCTAACGCCATCTTGAGCCTTGTTTCTTCGCTGCGTAACCGGGGTGTGCCCATCCACGGAGTTGGTTTACAGACCCACCTCACCCTGACACCCGAAGCCCCCGCAGCAGGCTCAATCAGCGGACTTGTATCGCGACTCAGGAGTCTTGGGGTGGAAGTTGCAATCACCGAACTCGACGTTCCTCTGGGGCCACTGCGGGGTGAGCAAGCTCAAGTGGACACCTACCGACAGGTCGTACGCGAGTGCTTAATCGCTGGTTGTTCAGAGATAACAACCTGGGGTGTTACTGATGCATTCACGACCCTAGACAGCGCCGGCCAGCGAGAGAATAACCCGCTACTTTCGGCATTCTTCTCGAATCCAAGCAAACCTCTGCTGCTCGATACCGCCTACAACCCGAAGGCCGCGTATCAAGCTGTTGTAGAAGCGATTGAGCAAACTCCGCGACCTTGAGAGAAGCAACAAATCTGCTTGCTCAGTGCGATTAGTAATCCCTAGATGAAGCAGAATCTCGCTGTCACACCCCCAACCTAGAGTCGTACATATGTTCGATCCAGAGATCACGGCGGCAGACCAGGCCAGTAGCAGCGTGATAGATCTCGATCCACTCCTTACAGCTCTTCGCAGCTTTGCCGTCTGGGATTCCTCCGATGCCACCGAAGAAGAACTGCTCACACTCGCACCCCAAACAGAGGTAGTACGACGCATTCTCGACTCCTTCTCCTGTCGTGTCCTAGCTGAGCTCGAGTCGCGTGGCAGTACCGACTCCGTTGACGGCATGCGCACCGGCCCGTGGCTTGCGCATCTTGCCAAGCTTCCCGTTGGTCAGACCAAGGCCCGAGTTAGAGTCGCAACAAAACTTCGCACCACCCTGCCTCAGGCAGACTCAGCTCTAGCCGAGGGGCTCATCAGCTATGAACATGCCAAAGTCTTGGCCGAGGCATGCAACCCACGCATTTCAGAATCATTTGCTGCAGTAGTACCCGACCTGATTCAGGCCGCACAGCACTCCACGTTTGATCGCTGGCGCAAAGAGGTCGCCGGCCTAGCCGAGCTTCTAGATGCTGACGGCGGCCACACACCAGGCGACTGCGTATCCGACAACAAATTGTCTATGAGCCGCGGCTTAGAGAACACGCTGCAACTCAACGGGCAACTCTGCGGGCAATTTGGGCTCAGTGTGGAACATGCAATCAACACTCGTGCCGATCAGATATTCAAACGCATGCAGGCCGATCAGGAACTCACTCCAGACTTGACCGTTCCGCACAGGTCAACCCTGCGGGCGCTCGCACTGTGGGAGCTCATCAGAGAGTCGGGATCTACTGACCTCGGATGTACCCAAGCACCAGTTACCGAACTCTCAGTCGTTGTTCAGGCACAGGATGCTCAAACAGTCACCGATTCAGAAGGTCTGCCAATCGGCAATACCGATCAATCCACACTGCTCTGCGATCCAGTATTTCGGGCTGTGGTCACTGCGGTTCATGGGATCGTGATTGCACATGGTCGTGATCAGCGGCTTACTAACAGAGCACAAAGGCGTGCAATTGCTCACCGCGACGGTGGCTGTGTGTGGCCCGGTTGCACACACCGCCCGGCATGGACTGATGCTCATCACATCCAACACTGGCAGCACGGTGGCAGCACAGAGCCCTCAAACCTGGCCTCACTCTGCCGCTATCACCACATGGTCACTCATCGCAACGGGTGGAACATGCAGGTCACCGATGATCAATGGTTCTGGTGGACATCCCCCACGGGTCAAAGGTTCTGGTCACAACGCCACGGCAAGCAACGTGCTGGGCCCTTGCCCAACTAATCAGCTACGGGCTGTGCCGTTTGAGCGTCGTAGATGCCGCTGGGATTGTCCGTCGTTCCGGGCAACACAATGCGAAGGCCTGCACCAAAATCTTTCATGAAGGGCAGCATCGGTGTAATCACCGTTTGCATGGCCGCGTGTTCAAGAACTTGAGCAGCGGAATCAAACTTGGCTAATTCGATCATGGTCCGAATCGTTGGAAAGATCATGGTGATGCGCGCAGCTTCGTGGTCTGCAAGAGCCGTCGCTGGGGTCAACCATCGCGTGGCTATTACCTCGGCATCATCATGAAGAGCCACTTGTCCCTCAGGTGCGGCCGCCACAAAGAACCGAGTGTCGTAGCGCCGTGGAGCGCCGAGTGGGGTCACCCACCGAGAAAAATAGTGGATATTGCCAACTTCAAGTCGAAGTTGCTCCTCAAGACAAATCTCAGCCAGCCTGCGGCGCCCGCTGTCGACATCACGACGATGGACTTCAAACCGGGCCGCTACCTGTGGATCCGCAAACGAGATCCTCTCCCCGACCATCGTTTCGGCTAGGAGCAGCCCAGCCTCCTCGAAGGATTCACGAATAGCTGCAACCCAGAAAGCCAACCCCCCTTGGTCAACATCCAAGAGACGAGAGGCCTCTTCGTCGGTCCGACCAAGAAACATGCCGGCTAGGTCGTCGCCGGCATCTTGCGGGTCAACACCCCCACCGGGAAAGACATACGCGCCGCCGACATAGTCCGACTGCAAGTTGCGCTGCAACATGCAGACCTCAACTCCATCCGGCCCGTCGCGCAGCAACATCACCGTGGCCGCATCACGAACTTCAACCCCGTTGGGGTCAGACTGGCCCATCACTTCGTAGATTCTAGATGCTTTGGATTTAGCTGCGCTGACTCTCGAGCGACCTGCGCTCGCTTTCGTTCAGACCGCCCCAAATACCGTGGGACTCACCGATCTGGATTGAATAGGCCAAACAGTCAGTCTCTACCGAACATCCGGCACAAATTGCTTTGGCGCGACGCTCGCGCTCAATCCGATCCGCCTTCCGCTCAAATTGCGGTGGTGGAAAGAAAACTGCTGATTGCGGACCACGGCATGCTGCTTTGGCTTGCCATGCACTTGAACACTGTTGTGCACTCACTGGTACGAACCCCCTCGCTTCAGTGCCATTGACCATAAATCAGTACTTGTACCAAGAACAAGGGGAAATCTGAATTATTTTGCGGGTCCCTCGACCTGTGATTCTGCCTCAGGGTCAGCTTCAGGTTCAGGTTCACCCTTTCGACCCGACCGCATCTCGCGATAATCCATGGCGCCACCCTCCTCGGGTTCAACCCCAAGAACGAGCCCATCGATCTCGACCACCCGGATACTGTCACCCACCAAGACCGGTGTTGCACGATTCGTTCGTGCTCGCCACTGCGCTCCTCGAATAAGCACCATGCCCTCTGGATTGATTTCACTACTCGCTTGGCCAAGCTCACCAATCATCCACTCCCGACCAATAGTTGGAGTAGCGAACCGTGTGCGAATCATTGCCGGCATCCCAGAAAACACCACTACTCCCATTCCGGCGATTCCAGCGAGCAGGGCAATCCAGGTGGGTCGGAACTCGACAAATAAGAACACCGATCCAACGCTGAAGGCCACCATCGAAATAATCGTCCAGAGTCGCGGAACGCCAGTTTGCATATCAATGGCGAACCCGAAGAACGAGAACAACAACAGGGCCAGGGCCCAAGGGGTAAACGGCAGCTCCGCAACCCCAAAGCCTCCGAGCAACACGAACACAGCGCCGATCACGCCGGCCACCCCAACACCAGCAGTAAAGAACTCAAACAACAGCAGTCCCAGTCCGATGACCAGCAACAGATAGGCAACCGAGGGGCTCGCCGCAGTGTGCATCAGTTGCACCTGAAGCGGAAGCTTCGATAGTCGAACTCGTTGCACGGGTTGCTTCTGCTCACGACCATCCACCTTGACCACTTTGGTCTCTACAGAGTCAAGGTTTCCCACATGATCCACCAAGGTTGGGTCAAAGCGATCAACCAAGCCCGCCTTCACCGCCGCCTCACCAGAAAATGTTCGCGTCAGGCCAGCGGCTGCTCGACCGGCAAATAGGTCGCCAAACTGCTGCTCATCGAGTCGCTGCGAACCAACATCACCGATCTTTGAACCAGGGGTAATCCCAGAGGAGTCAGCAACTTGAGCTAACTCGGCCGCGCCACCCAATGCGTACGAACCAGATGCACCGATCCAGATCGAAACTGGAATTCCTGAGCCTTGGATGGCAGCGGCAACCTGATCTAGACGGGTATCCGAAACGGCGGAGCCGGCACTGTCGAATTGCAGCACCACACCCACCACGTCTCCGGCGGCATTCGCTCGCTCAATGCTGTCGATCATGAAGTTCGCTTCGATCTCATCGATCAGGCCATCAACGGCCACCACGTCAACGCAGCCTGACTTTCCACAGCTGCCTTGAGCAGAAACTGCAGGCGCCAATGAAGCGGCCAACGCGGCAATGCCACCAATCAGCACCAAGGTGATAGCAAGTCGCCGAGTAGGTCTAGGTAGTGTGAACACAGTGCGAACTCCGAACGGAAATCGTGGATCCTAAGCAGTTTTTGACTACATCAGGTGTAATCATCGTCGCCGGGAAAGGCGGTGTCGGCAAAACGGCCGTCTCCGCTGCCCTAGCGATGGCTTCTTCATCTGTTGGATTACGCACGCTTATTGTTGAAGTTGAAGGCAAGAGCGGACTCGCCTCACTGTTCAACTCGGCACAATTCAGCTACAGCGAAATCCAGTTGGTAGAGCCAAGCCTAGATGTAGGCGAGGTCAGGGCCCGTACGGTCCTACCAGAGGATGCCCTGTTGGACTACCTCAAGGATCACGGCCTGAAGCGCATCTCCGGCCGACTCGTCTCTACAGGGGCACTCGATGTTGTCGCAACCGCAGTTCCAGGCATCAGCGATATTTTGGTCCTCGGGAAGATCAAACAGCTTGAGCGATCCCGTGAGTTTGACCTGATCATCGTTGACGCTCCCGCCGCTGGTCATGCAATTACTTTTCTTCGATCAGCTAGCGGCCTTGAGGACGCAGTCAAGGTCGGGCCAATCAACTCTCAGGCAAAGGATGTTTTGGCGTTACTCAATGACCCCACAAGGTGTCGAGTGTTATTAGTTACCTCCCCCGAGGAAACGCCGGTAAATGAACTCATCGAAACTGCCTACAGCTTGGAAGACGAGGTAGGCGTGAGCCTTGGACCCGTGGTCGTCAATGGGGTTCTTCCCGAGCTACCTGGCCTGCAAGCGAATCCACTCGAAGCAGCGGCCCAAGCTGGAGTCGAGCTGCAGCCGTCTGAAGCCCAGAATCTCGCAGATGCAGCGCTCTTCCGATTGCAACGAACTGCTTTGCAGCGAGCCCAGCTTGATCGCATGGCTCAGGAGCTTCCTCTGGCTCAGTTACTCCTTCCGTATGTGTTCACATCTGAACTCGGCCCAGATGGGCTAGCTCAGCTCTCTGACAGCCTGCTCGCAGAGATTCGCGACCTACCTGAACCAAGTCGGAGCTGATTCATATGTCGCTTGAGTCGGTGGT
>CAMDAT010000002.1 GCA_945888825.1 Bifidobacterium breve
CATCATGGCTTTTTCGTATCTTGAAGCAGTTCAGAACCGAGTCCTTGTCTTTGATGGCGCAGCAGGCACCTGGCTGCAATTGCAGGATCTGCAACCTGATGACTACGGCTCCGAGGAGCTTGACGGCTGCCCGGAAATTTTGAATGAAACTCGTCCCGCACTGATCCGCCAGTTGCACACCGAATACCTTGACGCGGGCGCAGACATCATCGAGACCAACACCTTTGGCGGAATGCGCGCCACGCTCAACGAGTACGGCCTCGGGGATCGCACCGAAGAACTCAATGAGATGGCCGCAGGTATTGCCCGGCAAGCCGCTGATGATTATTCGACGCCCGAGAAGCCTCGATTTGTGGCTGGCTCGATTGGGCCTGGCACCCGCTTTGCCTCTCTCGGCCACGTTCGCTACGAGGAATTGCGTGATCAGGTTGCAGAGCAATCTCGAGGACTCATCCGAGGAGGCGTTGACCTTCTGCTCCTCGAAACCCAGTTTGACCTTTTGGGAATCAAAGCAGGCATGAACGGCTGCAGGGATGCCATGCGAGAGGTAGGCCGAGAAGTTCCTATTCAGGTGCAGGTCACGATTGAGTTGACGGGCCGGATGCTGCCGGGAACTGAAATCGGTGCAGCCTTGGTTGCCCTTGATGCCATGAAGCCCGATGTCATTGGCCTGAATTGCGCCACGGGGCCCGAAGAGATGAGCGAGCACATTCGCCACCTCTCGCAGCATTCGCGCATTCCCATCTCTGTATTACCAAATGCCGGCCTTCCTTCGGTAGTGGACGGACTCATGCATTACGACTTGTCCGCAGAGCAGTTCGTTGAGTTCCATAAACGCTTCGTCACCGAATTTGGTGTCACCATCGTGGGAGGGTGCTGCGGCACAACACCGGAGTACATTCGCCAACTGGCCGAAGCAGTCAAAGACCTTCAACCGCTGCAGCGGACCCCGGTTTTTGAACATGGAGTTGCCTCGATTTACTCCCCCGTCACACTTGGGAGCGAGGATGACTCAGCTACCAATCTGCTGCTGATCGGTGAACGAACCAACGCGAACGGGTCCAAGAAATTCCGCGACGCCATGCTTGACACTGATTGGGATACCTGCGTGGCGATGGCCAAAGAGCAGGTCAAAGAGGGCTCGCACATCATTGATGTGTGCGTGGATTATGTGGGCCGTGACGGTGCTGGCGATATGGACGAGATTGCGCAGCGCTTTGCAACGCAAGCCTCGGTTCCGCTGGTGCTTGATTCAACTGAGCCCGAGGTGCTCGAGGCCGGACTGCGCTGGCTCGGGGGCCGCGCCATTCTCAACTCCGCAAACCTTGAAGATTCAGATACTGAAGGCTCGCGAGCCGACAGAGTCTTTAAGTTGGCGCAGGAGTTCGGAGCGGCTGTCATCTGCCTGCTCATTGATGAAGAAGGCCAAGCCCGAGATGTGGAATGGAAAATGCGCGTTGCGCACAGAATCCATGACTTGGCTGTTGGACGCTACGGACTTGAACCGCAGGATCTGATCTTTGATGCGCTCACGTTTCCGCTTTCTACCGGAGATGACGATCTTCGGCGAGATGCCATTGCGACCATTGAGGCGATTCGGCGAATCAAGGCAGAGCTTCCAGGTGTGACAACCACGCTTGGCTTGTCCAACGTGAGTTTCGGCCTCAAGCCTGCTGCGCGCCACGTGCTGAACAGCGTGTTCCTAGCCGAGTGCACCAAAGCTGGGCTGGACTCGGCCATTGTCCATGCCGCCAAAATTTTGCCACTGAGCCGCATCCCACAAGAGCAGCGTGACGTGTGCCTTGATCTGATCTGGGATCGCCGCGGAACTGCGGGGCTGCTTGCTGACGGCGACGAGAAATACGACCCGCTGATGAAGCTGCTCGAGATTTTTGCTGACGTGCAAACCACTGCTGTGGTTGTTGAGGACCGCACTGACTGGACAATCGACCATCGCCTTTCGCAGCGAATCATCGACGGCGACAGGGACGGACTGATTCCAGATCTTGAGACTGCCCTGGCCGAGGAGTACACCCCACTAGCAATCATCAACGACGTGCTTCTCGCCGGCATGAAGGTGGTGGGTGAACTGTTCGCCTCTGGTGAAATGCAGTTGCCCTTCGTGTTGCAGTCAGCCGAGACCATGAAGTCCGCCGTTGCGTTCCTAGAGCCCATGATGGAACGGGCCGAGGGCGAGACGGGTAAGGGCCGGATCGTGCTGGCAACTGTCAAGGGTGACGTACATGACATTGGCAAGAATCTGGTCGACATCATCCTGACGAACAACGGTTACGAAGTGCACAACCTTGGCATCAAGATCTCTATTACCGAGATGATCGATAAGGCCCTTGAAATCAAGGCCGACGCAATTGGCATGTCGGGGCTACTGGTGAAGTCCACGCTCATTATGCGAGACAATCTGAACGAGTTGAATAGCCGGGGACTGCAAAATATTCCGGTGCTACTCGGCGGCGCAGCATTGACTCGAACATATGTAGAACGAGATCTTCGAGAGGTCTACGAGGGTCGACTCTTTTACGGCAAGGATGCCTTTGAGGGCCTGCGCGTCATGGACCGCCTTGGAGAGATCCGCGTTGGCAAGCTTGATGTAGATGACGGCATGGTTCCCACAGAGAAAGAACTTCACCGGCACCGAGTCGCAGACGAGCCATCTGAAGCTGTAGAGATTCCGGAGCGATCCCCCGAAGCAACGATGGACAACGAGATCTTTGTTCCGCCCTTCTTAGGCTCGAAAGTCATCAAAGGGATCTCACTTGATGACATTGCGGCCTATATCAATGAGACCGCACTGTTTCGCAATCAGTGGCAATTTCGGCCGGAGAAACTCCCCGACGGCAGCAAAGAAACTGATGAACAGTTCAAGGATCGAATCCGGCCGACCCTTCGAGAGCAATTCGCAGAGGCCAAAGAACAGGGCCTGCTGATTCCTCAGGTCGTCTACGGGTTCTATGCCGTGAATGCCGACGGCAATGACCTTGTGGTCTGGTCAGATGAGACTCGCAGCGAGGAACTTATGCGGTTCAACTATCCACGGCAGTCAGTGGAACCGTTCTTGTGTATTTCGGATTTCTTTAGACCAATTGATTCGGGTGAGGCCGATTACGCGGCCTTCCACATCGTGACTATGGGTGCAGCGATTTCGGAACGAGCAGCCGAACTGTTTGCCGAGGACCGATATCAGGAGTACCTGCTGCTGCACGGACTCGGTGTTGAGATGGCCGAGGCACTCGCTGAGTTTTGGCATTGGAGGATTCGTGAGGAATGGGGTTTTGCTGATCAAGACCCCGAACCCATTGTTGGAAGTCCAACTCCAACTGCTCTAGCGGGTCTGTTCCGTCAGAAGTATCGCAGCGGCCGCTACTCCTGGGGCTACCCGGCGTGTCCGGACCTTGAAGACAACGAGAAGGTTGCTCGACTGTTGGACTCAAGCCGTATTGGTGTTGAGTGCACCGAGGAAACAAGCTTTCAGTATCAGCCAGAGCAGACCACCTCGGCGCTGATCTGTCATCACCCACGCGCCAAATACTTCGTTGCCAAGTAGCCTAAGAAATTCATGCACATTCTTGTCACCGGCTGCGCTGGCTTTATTGGAAGCCATACCACCGAGCGCCTCTTACTCGACGGCCATCGAGTCCGAGGGGTGGACTGCTTCACGGATAACTACGACCCCGCGCTGAAGCGCTCTCATCTGCTCGGCATAGCAGGGCATCCACAGTTTGAGCTGATTGAGTCGGACTTGGTGACCGCCGACCCACATGCCTTGCTCAGCGGGATCGACGCAGTGCTGCACCTCGCTGGCCAACCTGGAGTTCGAGACTCTTGGGCGAGTGGATTCGAGATCTATGTGCAGCGCAATATCACTGCCACTCAGCGACTACTCGAAGCAGCAAAGTCAACCAACATCTCTCGGTTCGCAGCGGCGTCCAGTTCATCGGTCTACGGCAATGCCGAGACGTACCCGACCACGGAACTCGCCTTGCCTCAACCCGTTAGCCCGTATGGGGTAACCAAGCTGGCCTCTGAGCATCTGTGCACCCTGTACGCAAAGAACTTTGGTGTGCCTACAGTCTCGCTGCGTTACTTCACTGTCTACGGGCCGCGTCAGCGGCCCGATATGGCGCTCAGGCGCATGATTGACCTCTCGCTTGCCGACAAACCGTTCCCACTCTTTGGTGACGGCAGCGTGAGTCGAAGCTTTACCTATATCAATGACGTAGTCGAAGCCAATCTTGCAGCCCTTCTGTCGGACGCACCGAGCGGCAGCGTCTGCAACATAGCGAATGAGTCCACGGCTTCGATGACAGAACTCATCGAATTGGTGAGCAGCGCCTTAGGCCAGCCTGTCCGGCTTGACCGCTTGCCGGCCGCCGCAGGAGATGCAGAGCGAACAGGCGGATCCTCGGAACTTGCGCAGGAGCTACTGGGTTGGTCACCATCAACCCCACTCGAGCAGGGCGTAGCTGAGATGGTTGCTTGGTGTCGTCAGGAGCAGGCTCGAGAACAGAACTGATCAGTGCAGCGTTGACGACTGCCAGCAGTACAACTCGCCGGTCACTTCACCAAGTCACGGCGAAAGAGACCAAGGGCACCCACAAGGTCAGGGCTGGTGGTTGCGTCGTCGTAAATACTTCCACCAATGGAGCCTGAGTCAACCAAGGCTGCGTTCATCCAGAACAAGTCCGGCCCAGACAGCTTGGCTGCTTCACCGCCGATTGGGTGGACGGGCAGATTCGCGTTTCCAGTAGCTCGGCGCAACCGCACCACGCTCTCATAAACATATCGATATGGGTCGAACCACCCCGATTGAGGCGTGCGGTACGACCAGTAGGCCATGGGCATCCAAGCATCAAAGAGCGGGGCGAGTTCTGTATAGGGAAAGTTTGGCCACCAAGAACGGTTGAGTTCCTCCCAAATGACTGCACTCACCGGAATCGCTGCAATCGGAAGTTGCGGGAACACGCCCCGCAGGAAAGCGGACTCGGTAATGAGATTTTGGGATCTTGCTGCAACATCTGCATTGGCTGTGGACTCAATATCTATGCCGAGCCCATCAAATCCAAATCTGGCAATCTCGACGAAGCGCTCGAGGTCGTAGCCAACGTCGTTGAACTCGGGTAGGTACCAACCCACCACACGAATTCCAAGGCTATGAGCTCGATCCACAATCTGCCGGAGCAACGCACGATCGAGAAGTGGCTCGTTAGGTAGTCGATAGGTTGCGGTTTGAATGTAGAGAGTTTGCACACCCGCAGCAGCGAGTCGGTCAACATCTGCAATTCCATGAGGTGGTCGGGCAGCGGGATTGCGAGAACTCACAAAACTTGGGGACCAGTCATAGACATCCCACCAAGTCCCGAGACCCTTAAACACGATGGCGCGAACCGGGTCAGGGCTCGGCGGCCCAGCCGGCGGCGGAGCGGGGTCGCAAGCGGCGAGAAACACCGCTGCCACTGCCAGCAGCGCCAACAAAGCAAAGCGGGACCGGCGAAACCAAACCGGGGAAGACTTACTTGGCTCTGGGCGCATTATCCTATGTTAACCATGTAGCTCTCAAGAGGTCCAGAGTCTGTGTCCCCTTCGGGTGCCCGGCACTGCCTTAGACCGAGAGTCGGCAATAGCCATAAGTTAGGCAAACAGTCAAAACCGCAGGAGAAGCAGGCATGGATCAGGCATCAAGTGAGCAGAGCAGTTCTACTGGACAAGAGATCACCGAGGCCCAAGCCCGTGCAGCAAGGCGTACACGCGGCATTGAGCGTATGTCCGAGATTTATAACTTCGAGGTGGGCGACGGTCCAGGCGACTTTTATGGCTACACGCTTGAGCACTTGTTCGGCGATATCTGGGAGCGCCCCGGCTTGTCGCTTCGAGATCGGCGCCTGTTGCTCATCGGCCTCATGGTGGCTGACGGACTGTCCGACACGCTTCAGGTGCAGCTTGACTCCTGCCTAGACAAGGGCGACCTGAGTGCAGATGACCTTGAAGAGATTGTGGTCTTTCTGAGCCACTATGCCGGCTGGCCCAAGGGTGCGGGACTCAACAATCAGGTCTCCACTGCAATCGGCCGCCACAACAAGAAGTTGGCCAAGCAGTCCGAAGAAATCTGACTCCACACCAAAAAACTGGACTCGAGTTGTTAGGCCATCGAGAGGATGGCTCGAGCTACCAAGTCGATGCCAAATGCGGTCAGGATGGCTAGGTACAACAATCCCGTAGCTGCCATCACCGCCGAGTAATAGCGCTCCTTGAGCGCAAGCCGGGTGACTACGACCAGCCCAATTGTGGTGACCACGCAAGCCGCCCAAAACCAACCCAGCATGCCGTTGTACCCGTCGTCGATGCTGCCGTCGAAAGCCGAGAACATGCCGGGCGCAATGAGCAGCAGAATCACTTCGATCGGCCAGATGAAGCCCAAATATTTGACCAGCTCAAGCAGCGGAGCTCGCGGTAGACCAGGTTGAGTGAGATACCAGTGACCCAACAACATGGCGTCAGATACACACCCCAAAAAGGCCGCACCCACCACCATGCGAGCAACCGACAGCCAAACTGGGCTGCCCGCAGCTACCCCGCCAGCTACTACTCCCACGAGTCCAATCGCCGGAGCGATGAGGTCTAAAGCTGGGGGAAACTCCTTTTGATTGCTGTCGAACTTCTGCTCGGCGCGGTCGATGCCTGTCATCTGCGCTACCCGGGCGGAACGCTGCTGCACTCGCTCCCGCTGCCCAGATACCCCTGCGGACCTGCGGACCCAAGAGACTGCGCCCACGGCGCAACAAGCCAGAACCACTCCTGCCGAGGAGGCCTCACGAAGTGGCACGGACCCGTAACGCAGGCCAACCCACAGCGCAAGAGCTGCAATTGCTCCGAAGGTGCCTCGCAAGAGCCACCCGTAGCCGATAGAGACCACTCGTCGGCGTGTCGTGACCCAGAGAAACGCCAACCCGCCTGTTGCCCACTGCAGAAGGAAGGTAGCGATTTCTAGCGATATCACAGCATGCCTAGGTTAGGCCCTGCAGACTGCCGCTCCCAGTTCAGATCAGGCCGAGGCTGCGATAGATCGCATCTACCAAATTGACCCTGCGGAACGACAACGCAGTATCGGCATCAAGGCCAGCGTTGAACAGGACTCCGAGCACAAGATCGTGTTCGGGGTCGGCCATAGCAAAGCTGGTGCCTCCTTGGCCTGCATGTCCAAAGGCCCGAGCGCTAGGAGCGTCACCAAAGAAGTGTGAAGACAGCGGAGTCATAAAGCCCAGACCAAACCCAGCCTCTCGGTCGAGCGTCACGTCATAGCCAATCGGCAATCTCGCTGTGATCGCATTGCTCACTAACTCAGCTGGCAGAACACGATCAGCTCCGCTCAAATCGCCGAGCAACCCCTCGTAGAAGGCGGCCATTGCGCTCATGGTTCCGTAGGCACCAAATGCAGGATTCCACTCAGCAGCAGTTTCTGGCCCCACCTCGGCCAGCAGGGGAACGGGCCGGTCCATAGTCAGGTCCAGCGTGGCGGAGATGCGCGAAGAGTAGTGCTCGTATAGCTCTGGACTGATGCGCAAAATCAGGTCCTCAGCATCAACCTGGTAGGGGTCGAGAACGGCTGAGCGCACGTATGCATCAAAGGGTTGCGCCGTGAGTTCCTCGATCACACGGCCCAGCAGGAACCAGCCGCCAAATTCCGAGTAAGCCGAATCTGAGCCAAATCTCCAGCCTGCAGGTGGCTCGGATGCATAGACCCAGCCTTCTCGACTTCGTTCGGGCAGAATCCTGGCAAGAATGGTATTCACCACATGCAGCCCGGCCGTGTGGCCGAGCACCTGCTCAATGGTTCGATCAGCAATCCACCGAGTTTCCAAGCCCTCAATCACGTCACCTAAGCGGTCACCAAGGCTGAGTTCCTCTTCGGCAATAAGTCGAAGCACCGCAACAGCTACGAGAGGCTTTGCCGTGCAGTACAGCGCTGACAGCGTCGAGGTCTCATACGGGGAATGCAGATGCGTCTGCCCCGCTGCCATGTCCAACACAGTCGTCCCGGAGCGAGTCACTACGATTTGGGCGCCTGTATGAAAGAACCCTTCCTGAGCTTCACGCTCAATGCGGTCAACGAGTTCTTCGAAAGGTTCAGTTACAAGCACCCTGCGAACCTACCCGCTCTACAGGTCGACTCAGGCCATGTCTCAGTTCTTCGCAGCTTCTTCCGCTAGCAGCGAGCGAGCAACGGCAGAAATCTGAATCTCGTCGGTACCGGCATAGATCTGCAGCACCTTGGCATCACGAGCAAGCTGTTCCACCTCGTACTCAGCCATGTAGCCGTTTCCACCGAACAACTGCACCGCCTCTAGCGCCACCTCGGTTGCGGCCTGGGCTGCATACAACTTGGCAGCCGATGCCTCGGCGTAGCTCATCGCTACTCCTGCAGCAGACATCTCGATGTAGCGAAACACCAGATTCTGCAGATTCATGCGCGCCACTTCCATCTTGGCAAGCTTCAGTTGGATCAACTGGAACTGTCCGATGACTTGGCCGAACTGTTCCCGTTGATTCGCGTACGACAAGCTCAGTTCCAAGCACCGATCGACAATGCCGAGCGCCATTGCCGCTACGCCTGCTCGTTCCATCGAGAATGTTGCCTTCGATGCTTCCTTGCCACGTTTGCCCTCGTAGGACTCCAGTGACTCGCCCAGCAGGCGGTCGAATCCAACGCGCACATCACTCAAGAAAAGCTGTCCCGTTGGCGAAGAATGGATTCCCATCTTGCGCAAAGGCTTTGACTGCTCAAGCCCGGGCATCCCTGAATCAAGGACAAACTGAACGATCTTGCGCTCAGCAGGCGGATTGCCCTCATCTAGCTTGCAGATAAACACGATCGTGTCGGCATGCGGACCGTTCGTAATAAAGGTCTTTGAGCCATTGAGCACGAACTCGTCGCCATCGAGGCGAGCAGTAGAGATCATCGAGCCGAATGCATCTGACCCAGAACCGGGCTCGGTAATGGCCCAAGCTCCAACCTTGTCCATGGTGAGTAGGTCTAAGGCCCAGCGCTCTTTCTGCGCCGTGGTTCCCTTGCCCATGACTGCCGCTGCGGTGAGCCCCATCGACACGCCCATGGCAGTCACCATTCCGGGACACACGCGGCAAAGCTCAATGATGGGAATCATGGTGAAGGCAATGCTGTTCGGGTCTCGCGGACCATCAGTGCTTCGTTCAATGGTCTCGCCTTCGGCTGCAGCTTTTTCAGCAGCAATCCGCTTGGCAAACGATGAGCGCTGCATATCGCTCATGCCGAAGGTCTTGAACAACTTTCGCAGCAAGTCGTAAGGAGGCATCTCACCGAATTCGAGTTCCTCCCGGTGTGGGCGAATCTCTTTGTGCACAAAGTCTCGAACTGCTTGTTGAACCATCTGTTGTTCTTCAGACCACTCGTACATCAGTGCACTCCCTAAGTCTTCTTGACCGATCAGTCAAGTTTAGGCCGAGAGAGCGAAAAGAACGAGTCGTTCAATCATGGAATGAGTCACGCTGGGGAATCCAGGGAGCGACTTCGCCCCACCATCCAAGTTCTGCCGGCATCTGGGGCAGGCCTCGGTAGATGTCTACATAGGCAGGCTCTTGCAGGAGTCCGTGCAACAACAAGAGCAAGGTCCACCGTGCGTCCACGGTGCCGCCTTCTTCGATGCCTTCTAGGGCAGTGACCTCGCCGGATCGCATGCGTAGATAGTTGCGCCATGTCATTGACACATGCATTTCGGGTGCACCAAAAGCGGGCGCATCGGGCTGCAAATCTGCCCAGTCGTTCACGACCTCGCAAATATCTCGGGTGCCGTTGCGGTACTGAACTTCGAGAGCAAGTGGACCAACAGGGCTCCCTGTGAGTTCAAATTTTAATCTTGCTGTCGCATCTGGAATGACCGGGAGTTCTGTCCAGCGCTCGCTGCTCGTATCGTCGAGTGGGGGCAGGACAAACAAGTCCGGTCCAACTCGCACCTGCACAGCCTCAACCTGATCAGGGCCCGCAAGGTCACTAGCAAAGGCATCGAACGGTTCGCCCGAGCGGACCAAGGCCCACGGACCGGGTGCTGAATCTTGAGTCCAGGACTGCAACAACCCACGGTCAAATACCTGATGGTGATAGATCCGAGTCCCGTCGGCAGCAACTGCCTCGTGGTAGACCGTGCCAGTTGCGTACTCGGGGCGCGGGTTTTCCATCTGCCCACCAGCCTGCTGACGAGTGGTTTGCTGCCCACCTTTGGCCACAATTCCCATTAGTGCTTGTCCCCCATTAGTGCTTGACCCTCATTAGAGCTGTCCCCTATTAGTGCTGGCCCCCGGTGCCGATTGTCCTGACGCAGCAGTCTGCTCGGCTGCCGCAGCGCTGCTCTTGGCGTGGTAGCTCGACCGGGTGAATGGGCTCGACTCAACATGGGTAATGCCAAAGCCCTCACCGATCAGTTTGAACTCATCAAATTCCGCTGGTGTCCACCAACGAGCCACCGGCAGGTGATGTGAAGTCGGCCTCAGGTATTGCCCGATCGTGACAATGCTTACCCCAACTGCGGCAAGGTCAGCCAAGGTTGCGGCGACCTCATCTGCATCTTCGCCCATTCCCAGAACCAAGCCCGATTTTGTTTGCAAACCCGCAGCCACCGATCGCGACAACACAGCGAGCGAGCGAGCATACGAGGCCGATGGACGAACTGCCCGCTGCAGCCGAGCAACGGTTTCCATGTTGTGATTCAACACATTTGGGGCAGCATCAAAGATCAACTGAAGCGAAGCCGGGTCACCTTTGCAGTCAGAGATCAGCGCCTCGATCTGCGTGGCCGGGCGAGTGTGGCGAATCGCTGCAATCGTGTCCGCCACATGTTGCGCGCCGCCATCAGTTAGATCATCACGGGCAACCATGGTGATGACGGCAAACTCCAAGCCCATGCGATCAACAGCCTGGGCGACACGCTCTGGCTCATGAGCGTCTAGGGCTTCTGGGTGCCGCGTATCTACCAAACAAAACCCACAAGCTCGCGTGCAGCGCTCTCCGCAAACCATAAAGGTGGCGGTTCCCTCTGCCCAACATTCGGTCAGGTTCGGGCAGCCCGCTTCCTCGCAGACTGTGACCAAATCAAGATCCCGAATGGTCTGCTTTACCTTCAGCACCTCGCTACCAAGTTTGAGTTTGGCCCGCATCCAGTCTGGCTTGCGATCACCAAGCGCGATCCCCTCCATAACGCCAGCTTCTGCAAGTCGTCCAAGCAGTCTGACCGAGGTGCCCTCTCCTGACTGAGCCTGTGCCGGCTGACCCTGCCCCGACTGACTCTGCCCCGACTGACTCTGGGCGCTTGGGCGCAGCCTGTTTGACCCATCGGTAAGTTCCCCTGGTCCGGCACCTCTACTAAAGGGAGCTAAATCTGTTTCGGTCTGACGCCACACCACATCAGAGCGCTCATTCCACTCGGGTTGCCAGTGTTGTTCGAACCGTGCCACAAATGCGTCAACAGCTTCATGCATGCTCACCTCCTGGCCCTCGTTGGCCAGAGATGTCACGCCAAAATCAGCAATTCCACAGGGAACGATATGGGCGAAGTACTCCATGTCAGGAGAGACATTCAGAGCAATTCCATGCAGGGATCTGCCGTGTTCGATCCGCACACCGATGGCTGCAATTTTGCGTGCACGGTCAGTGTTCGGTTCAATCCAAACTCCCGGACAACCATCATGTCGACCTGCACCCACTAGGCCAAGGTCTGCAATGGTCAGGATCAGAATCTGTTCGAGCATGGCAATGTACGCCTGAGTATCTGCCAACGTTCCAATCAGTTGCGGGTCGGAGTGACCTGGCCTCCACCCCTTGGGCGGCAGTTGAAGAACTGGGTAGGCAACAAGTTGACCGGGACCGTGATACGTGACATCGCCGCCCCGATCGGATGCTACGAGTTCGGCCCGAACATCGAGTGGGTCGACGAGGACATGATCGGGGTTGGCGTTGCGCCCCAAGGTAAAGGTGTGTGGGTGCTCAAGCAGCAGCAGGCGATCAACACCAGTTTCGGGAAGCTCTGCGTGCAAGCCCCTCTGTAGCGCCCATGCATCTTGATAGGGCACCGTGCCCAGCCAACGCGTGCGCAGTCCCCCACCAAGGCCACGCAGCGCTTCCGGCGCACTGGAGTAAGAGAGCATCGTCATACCCTGTCAGATTCGGAGAGGCTCACAGCCGCGGGCTTCAGATCTCTGCTGACCAGTCTCGAGTTTGAATGATCTGTTTGACCCGCTGCATGAACGCTGCTGCATAGGCACCATCGAAGGCTCGATGGTCCCAGGACAAGGTCAAGTTGCCCACCGAGTGAATCGCAATGCTCTCAACTCCGAAAGCGTCAACAGCAACCACAGGCTGACGAGAAACCCCGTCGGTAGACAGAATCGCAACCTGCGGCTGATTGATAATGGGGACAACAATGAGGCTTCCGTAGCTACCCGAATTCGACAGCGTAAACGTGCCACCAGAGATGTCATCCGGACCGAGCTGCCGGTTTCTGGCACGAGCAGCCAGGTCATGAATATCGCTGGCAATGGCTCGGAGCCGCTTATCGTGTGCGTCACGAACTACTGGTGCGATCAGGCCTTCGAACCCAAGGTCAACTGCGATGGAAAGGTGAACCGCATCATGCAAGATGACGGCCCCATCACCCATCGAAGCGTTCATATGCGGGAACTCGTGTAGAGCGTCGACCACTGCCCGAGAAATAAACGGCAGATAGGTCAGGGAGTACCCCTCGTCGGCTTTGAACTGATCACGATGGGCTTGTCTGACTCGCTCAACTCCCTCGTAATCCACCTGAACAATGGTGACCGCATGCGGGGCCGAGGCCCTTGAGGTCAGCATCGCTTGGCCAGTGATGCGCCGGATCTTGTTCAGCTCTTCTACGCGTTCTCCGGTGCCAGGAACCATTGGGGCAACGCCAGTTCGTGGGGCTGCCTGGGCTGGCGCAGCGACGGCGGGTGTAGGGGCAGAAGCGGCCGGTGCAGCGGAAGCAGCAGGGATGGCTCCGGACCGGGAATCAACGACTGCCAGTACATCTTCTCGGGTGATACGTCCGCCCACGCCTGTTCCCACAATGGTGGACGGATCGAGCTGGTGCTCCTCAATCAGGCGGCGAACCAGCGGCGAGAGCAACGCTCCAGCAGCCATCGGCTGGGCAGGGGCAGGTGCAGCGGGCGCAGGAACTACCGGAGCCTCGACTACCGGTGCAGCAACCGGCGCAGGAGCGGCCACAGGTGCTGGCGCAGGAACTGGCGCTGGTGCTGGTTCGGCGGGCACAGCGGCCACAGGTGCTGGAGCAGGTGCGGGTACTGGAGCAGGTGCAGCAGCGGCCACGGGAGCCGGCACAGGTGCAACGGGTGCGGGAGCCTCAGGTGCAGGAGCAGGTGCAGCGGGTGCTTCTGCTGCGGGGGAAGCCGGTGCGGCGTTCCCTCCCACCACGGCAAGCACAGTCCCCACGTCTACCGTGTCGCCCTCGGGAACACGAATCTCGGTGAGCACTCCCGCTGAAGGCGCAGGAACCTCAGTATCCACCTTGTCGGTTGAAACCTCAAAGAGCGGCTCATCCTCTTCAATCGACTCGCCGACTTGTTTGAACCATCGGGTAATGGTGCCTTCGGTGACTGATTCACCTAGCTGCGGCATCAAGATCTCGGGCATAAGAGGATGTTCCCTTCACTGTCTGATTCACCGTTGAATCCGGCAGATCAGGTTCAGTTTACTTGTGTTGAACTTGTCTCGTTACTCATTGAAATTTCGGGTAGATCAGCAGCTCGCAGATCCTTTGCAACCCGAGCATTCTTGGCCGCCAACTAAATCGTTTGGGCTATCCGTGAAGCGATCTGCCGGTCAGCGCCAACATGGACTCTCCAAAGAGTTCAGACAGGGATGGATGCGGCTGAATCAGTTCAGCGACCTCATCAACAGTGGCCTGCCAGTTGACGGCTAGGTAGCCACCCGACAACTGCTCAGTGACCCACGGACCCACCATGTGAACACCCAAGACAGTGCCGGCAGTTCCATCCGCTCGCTGTTCTGCGATGATCTTGACGAGACCATCGGTCTCTCCCAAGATCTGAGCGCGGCTGTTTCCGGCGAAGCGGTGCTTCGACACCACGACCTCATATCCAGCCGCCTTTGCCGTTGCCTCGGAGTGGCCAGCAAAGGCAACCTCGGGATGGCAATAAATCGCCCAAGGAACCTTTCCGTAGTCGATTGGCGTCGGAGACTCACCAAGGATGTCTTTGATTGCAAGGATGCCCTCGGCAAAGGCCACATGCGCCAACTGCGGACTTGCAATGGCATCACCAATTGCCCAGACCGAGGGCTCGTCAGTCCGGCAGAGCGAATCAACTTCTAGATGCCCACGATCAGAAACTTGAACCAGTGTTCCAGCGTCGAGAAGACCCCCGGAATACGGCACACGACCAACAGAGACCACCACTACATCGGTATCGATTGACTCGCCGTCACCAAACTGCACTGTTGTTCCGCCAACTGGGTTTGGCGTGTGCCCCGTCACGGCGACCCCAGCGCGAACAGTTATGCCCTTCTTTTTAAATGACTGCAGCACGACGCGAGTGACATCGTCATCGCATCCGGGAAGCACCTTGGGCAGGGCCTCAAGGATTGTCACGCTGCTGCCCAAGTCGGCCAAGGTCGACGCAAATTCACAACCAATTGCGCCTCCGCCAATGACCACCGCTCGGCGGGGGATCTGACTGAGATGAAAGAACTCATCAGAGGTAACGACAATGGTTCCGTCGGGCTCAAAGCCCGGAATGACGCGGGGAACGGACCCGGGTGCGAGGATGACTGCATCGCCAGAAATGTCCGCCTGTTCGCCATCAAGACCCACAATGTGGACCTGCTTGTCAGGGCCAAGAGAACCCAGACCATTGAACATCGTGACCTTGCGATTCTTCAGCAGCATGACCACGCCGCCAGCAAGTTTGTTGATCACCTCTTGCTTGCGTGCCAGCGTGATGCTCCAGTCCACCGTCTTGGGCTCGACAATGACTCCGAACTCAGCTGCATGCTTGACGGTTCGGACGATTGAGGCCGTTTCAAGAAGCTCTTTTGCTGGAATACAGCCTCTGTGCAAACAGGTGCCACCAATTTTGTCCATCTCGACGAGTGCAACATTGAGACCAGCCGAGGCCCCATAGAGGGCTGCGCCGTATCCGCCCGGCCCACCACCAATAACGACAACATCAAAATGTTGGCCTGAGGGTTCCGCTCCGTTACTAGTACCCGCTAGCAAGGGATCGGCTGTAGCAGTAGTCGCTGCTTGCGCATTGGTGTCATCCACGACCACCAGACTACTCAGATGAGCTGCGCCGCTTGCACAGCAAAGGCAACCAAAATTGCCATCCCACAGATCAAAGCAAGAACAATCAGCATTCGGGTGCTCACTTGACCCAAGTTAGGACCTTTTGACTGCATCGATACCACCGGGTCAAAGCGAGCGCAGCCATCCTGACTAATGTCAGGGTCTGACATGTGGCGCTCTGTCAGAGTGAGTGCGCCCGGAACAACGCTAGAGCCGCAACAATCGAGCGCTACTGCGCCAGAACTGGAGAACCACATGCGCGATGCACTAGGTGAAGTGCAATCAGTACTCGTACTCGGAGGCGGGTCAGACATTGGCCAGGCCGTGTGCCTGCGCCTGATACAAGGCCGCTGCAGAACCGTGATTCTGGCCGGACGCCCTGAAGATGGCATGGACGCTGTGGCTCAGGTGCTGCTCGCCGGAGGAGCAGACAAGGTGGAGATTGTTCACTGGGATTGCACTGACGTTGACAGCCACCCAAAGGTCATTGGTGATGTGTTCGACCAGTTCGGCGATATCGATCTGGTGTACGCACCCGCTGGAATTTTGGGCAGCCAAGAAGCGTTCGAGGCTGACCCAGCCTTTGCTGCTGCGGCCGTGCAGATCAACTTTGCAGGATTGGTCTCGGCCAGCTTGGTAGTAGCAGAACGCTTCAAGGCCCAAGGTCATGGCGTGTTGGTCCTGATGTCCTCCGTTGCTGGCCTCAGAGCCCGCAAGGACAACTTCGTGTACGGATCAACCAAAGCCGGCTTGGATGCATTTGCCCAGGGTCTTGGGGACAGCTTGGTTGGAACGGGCATCAAGGTGATCGTTGTGCGCCCTGGTTTTGTTCATACCAAGATGACCACCGGCATGAAGGCTGCACCATTCTCGACCACTCCAGAAAATGTTGCAGAGCTGCTCAGCTCTGCACTCGCGAATGGCCACGAGGTGGTCTGGGCACCTCCGATCCTGAAGTACCCGTTCTTTATTTTCCGCCTCCTACCACGCGCAGTGTGGCGCAAGGTCAGCGAGCGCGGCTAGCTCAGATCGGCCTGGTGGTACCGGCGCTGCCACTGGCCTCGCGACCGCGCAGGCTGATAGCAGTGCTAACCAAGTATGCGTACCGGCACCTCCCGTCGGCGAAAGAGGAAATGACTCATGAAGATTGCTCTCACTGGTGCTAGCGGCCTAATCGGCACGCAACTCATGGACGCGCTGCTGCGTGATGGCCACGAACTGACTCAGTTCAGCCGTCCGAATTCTGCCCCGGCAGCGAGCAAGGCTTCGGGAGTAGATGCAGGTGCTGCCGCTTCGGTGGTTCGTCGGGCCTCTTGGGACCCGTCAAGAAAACTCATTGACTCCAGCGCACTCGAGGGCATCGATGCCGTCATTCATCTAGCGGGAGTGGGCATTGCCGATAGCCGTTGGACTCCCCAACAAAAAGATCGCATTCTTACCTCTCGCACGCTGGGAACCAGCCTGCTAGCCACGGCCCTTGCCGCCATGGACCAACCACCCGCAGTGCTGCTCTCTGGGTCGGCCATTGGCTATTACGGCGAGCATGGAGATGAGATTCTTGATGAGAGTGGCACTCCTGGTTCGGATTTCACTGCCCGTGTCTGCATCGATTGGGAGGCTGCAGCCCAGCCGGCAGTCGACGCCGGCATACGAGTTGCCCTCTTACGCACAGGAATTGTTCAATCCACCGAAGGTGGAGCGCTCGCGAAACAACTGCCCTTCTTTAAATTGGGCCTTGGCGGCAAGGTCGGTTCTGGTAAGCAGTACATCAGTTGGATCTCAATCGAAGACGAGGTTCGTGCAATCCAATTTCTTCTGACTCATGAGCTTGCCGGAGCAGTCAACCTGACTGCGCCAGAGCCAGTCACCAACGCCGAGTACACCAAGATTTTGGGTGGCGTACTTCACCGGCCGACGACCATCTTGCCCATCACTGGCCCGCGGTTGCTGTTCGGCAAGGAATTGGCCGACTCTCTGCTTCTGACGAGTTCACGAGTCGTGCCTGCGGCACTGCTTGAAGCAGGGTTCACCTTTAGCTATCCCGAGCTCGAACCCGCGCTTGCTGCTTTGCTCGCCTAGCGTGGTGAACGATTACTTCGACTGCGCAACCCAGCGTAAGAGAAACAAAGATGGGAACAGATCTTGAGCGCAAACAACAAGCAAGTCTCCGCGACTCGTGTCATTGCAGCGGACGCGCAGCGTATTTTTGATGTAATAGCGGACCCGACACTGCATCACGTCATCGACGGTTCTGGCAGCGTTCAAGGTGCCAAGGGAGAATCTCGCAAGCTGGCTCTCGGAGACAAGTTCTCGACCAATATGCGCATCGTTGTGCCCTATCGGATCAGCAACAAGGTGGTGGAATACGCCGAAGGGCGACTCATTGCTTGGGCGCATGCTGGCGGGTGGCGTTGGCGCTACGAGCTTGAACCAATTACCGAAGGCGCTGACGCTGGCTCCACTCTGGTGACCGAGACCTTCGATTGGTCGACCTCAAAATTCGGATCCTATGTAGAGATCACAAAATCTCCGGCAAAGAACTTGAAGTCCATGGAGTCAACCCTGGCGCGCCTAGACGCCTTCGTTGAAAACACCTCGTCGCCCCTTTAAGACTCCACGCTCCAGACTGGTACCTAGGTTGACTGAACTATCGAGACGCAAAGTTGCTGCCTTTGACTTTGACGGGACTCTGTCGAAGAGCGACACACTCATTCCCTTTCTACTGAGAGTTACAGGGCGCTCACGCTTTGCTCAGATAGCAGCAGAGGTTGGGGTTTCGGGGCTTCGAAGAAACGTTGATCTTCGTGACCGGGACGCAGTTAAGGCCGAGATGATTCATCGCTCGATGTGCGGTCGGCGCGAGCAAGATTTGCAGCACCTAGGCAGTCTGTATGCCCGCGACTTGCTGGTCAACGAGTTGAATCCAACGGTGCTGCAACGACTTGAGCAGCATCGTGACGCTGGCCATGAGTTGCTCTTCGTCTCGGCTTCTCTGACCTATTACCTTGAACCACTCGCTCAGGAATTGGGAGTGACTGCAGTGATCGCCGTTGAACCCAGCGTGGAGTACGGCCTGCTGACAGGGCAGATGGAGTTTCCGAACGTGCGCGCCGAGCAGAAGGCTCTCCGGCTGCGTGCATGGCTGGGCCAGCCGGCACTAGGTCCGATGAAAAACCTTGAACTTTGGTCCTATGGAAACTCCAGCGGCGACCACGCACTGCTCGCCATGGCCGATCACGCTTACTGGTTAGGCAAATCTTCAAAAATGCCAAAGGGAGCGATCATGATGAGTCCCTCAGCAGCACCCTTTGATACTGCAGAACAGTGACCCGCCGCACAGCGACAGGTCAGCGGATCACTTCGGCTGCATCCTCGTGCCAGTGTCGATACGCACTGATTCACCGTTGATGTACCCGTTCGTGATTAGTTCGATAGCAAGCGAGGCGTACTCGGATGCGAACCCAAGGCGCTTGGGGAAGAGGGTGTCCTTCATGAGGTGATCTTTCATCTCTTGATTGCCACCATAAATCGGCGTATCAAAGAAACCAGGGATGATGGTGTTGCAGCGGATTCCGGCCGGGGCCAAGTCACGTGCGATAACCAACGTCATTCCGACGATGCCGGCCTTTGAAGCAGCGTAAGCAACCTGACCAACTTGGCCTTCGACTGCAGCCACAGATGCAGTGTTGATGATTGCGCCACGGGCGTTGTCCTGATCTGGCTCATTCAATGACATTGCGGATGCGGCTAGGCGAGTCACGTTGAATGTGCCAACCAAGTTGATGTCGATGACCTTGCGGAAAAGCTCAAGGTTGTGAGCTGATTCGTAGCTGCCGTCACGGCCGATCGTGCGGGAAGCCCAACCGATGCCTGCGGAGTTGATCACAGCCCGTAGCGGACCGAGTTCTTTTGCGGCCTCCACAGCAGCAATGACTTGCTCCTCGTCGGTCACGTCGGCTGCAGCAAAGATGCCACCGACCTCTTTGGCGAGGGCATCGCCCTTCTCTGCTTGGCGGTCAAGGTCAAGGATGACAACCTTGACGCCCTTCGCTGCGAGGGCGCGAACCGAGGCTTCGCCAAGTCCAGAGGCTCCACCTGTGACTATTGCTGATGCATTCTGAAGTTCCAACATTTCAGAGACTCTATTGACCGAACGGTCAAGCAGGCCAACCGAAACCATAAGAAATCTCGAATTTCGTTCACAATTCTTTAGTGACCGCGTTCCTCTGCCGAGAATCAAGCTGAATGACCACTCAGCCCACCGAGCAACTAAAGGAAGCAGACGTGAATACTGCCGCGGCCACCGCTACCGAATCCCCGACTATTCAAGGCCCACCGGGGTTGTTCAGTTACCCGGACCCAACCGCTGGCCCGTATGCGGCACTTGGTCTGACCAGATTGGCCACCTGGAAAGAAATCACCACTGCTCATCGAATTCTGCTCTCCGAACTACATCCAGACCGCCATGTTGAGGCCGATCAGGAACTTCGCGATCTTGCCGAACGGCGAGTCCGCGACGTCAATGAGGCATTCGCCACCATTCGTCGGCAGCGATCTGGGAAGAACCGATAGAGCAAACTTGCCAATCCGCTAACGCAGAAGCTGCAGTTCTATTTGCCAGACCTCATCACCTAGGGCCTGAGTAAATTTGTTGAGTTGCAAGTCGGCTTCGCCGTTCACTCCGTCAGTCACGACGATGGCGCCAAGCGACACAGACCTGAGCCAGCCATCCCTGCGTCCCAGCGCTGCTCGCTTTGCCGTGGCATCGGCTGGCAACTTTTTCTCTAGAGTCACCGTGCTCCTGGCCCCTGCGCAAGCTGTATCGAACACGGCGCGGGTATGCGCTGACCAAGAGGATGCCGGATCTGGGTACGGCAACACGACCACATAAGGAATGCCGGCGTCGTTTGCAGCCGCAGCAGCGAGCTGTTCGGCACCCGGGCGCAACCCAGTCAGGACAACAAGGTCAGACCGAAGCTCAGCCTGTGCAGTCAGCACCTCAGCTAGGTGCCTGCGTAGCTTTTTTCCCGTCTCAGACTCAGCAAGATCAGCCGAGCGGATTCCGACCACCGCATAGGGTGAACCCTGCGGAATCCGCCCATCGCGAAGTGCCGGTCGATCGGCCCCGAGGTCGACCACAGCGGACCGTAATGAGGCCGCGCGTGGGCTCGGCGAATCAGGAGGGCCCATCTGATCTTCAGTCGGGGGTACTTCGCCACTCATGTTCTGCGTGGAGAGCGCTACAGCCACTGCAAGTCGATCCACTACATCGTTCATCGGGTCACCACTGTGGCCCTTTACCCAGTCGAACGTGGTCTGGCTCTCTAGGGCAAGCTCAATAAACGGCTCCCAGAGGTCACGATTAGCAACGGGTTCCTTCTTGGAGTTCTTCCACCCACGCTTTTGCCATCCACGCCACCACTCATCACGAAAGCAGTTCACGACATACGTGGAATCACTCACGATATGGACGGGGCCCTCGATTGTTTTCACTGCTTGGAAAGCCGCCAGAATTTCCATCCTCTGGTTTGTGGTTGAGGGGTCATAGCCCGAGGCCCAAGCACCGCCTGGAATCGCCCAAGCCCAGCCGCCGGGGCCCGGATTTCCGCGGCACGCGCCATCGGTATATGCAACAGTTGCCCCATTCGGGGCGGCGAAAGGTTCGGGTCGAGACACTGATCGCACGCTAGCCCCACAAGGCCGTCCGCAAATGATCATGACGGTGCCGCTCCTGCGCTTACCCTTCATCACACCACTGCAACTCGGAGAGCTTCATGAATATCGACGGCTTCGCTCATCAACTTCCCGACACCGATCCACAAGAGACTGAGGAATGGCTTGATTCTCTGACTGCCGTGGTCGAGACCCATGGCCACTCTCGAGCCCGCTATTTAATGGCAAGGCTCCGTGAGCGCTCTATGGAGCTCGCCGTTGACACTTCAGCGAGCGTCTCAACCCCGTATATCAACACCATCCCCAAGGATGACGAACCTTGGTTCCCCGGAGATATCCACATCGAGCGACGCATTCGGGCGTATATCCGCTGGAATGCGGCTGTCATGGTGGTGCGTGCGAATCTGCATGCTGACGGGATCGGGGGCCACCTCTCTACTTTTGCTAGTTCCGCTGCCCTGTACGAAGTTGGGTTTAATCACTTCTTCAAGGGCAAGCATGCAGGCCACCCCGGAGACCATGTGTACTTCCAAGGACATGGCTCCCCGGGGATCTATGCCCGAGCGTTCCTTGAGTACCGACTCGATGAGGGAGACCTTGATCGATTCCGACGAGAAGTCACTCTGGCGGACTCGCCGCCCTCCCAAACTGGTCACGGTTTATCTTCGTACCCGCACCCTCGCCTGATGCCCGAGTTCTGGGAATACCCGACTGTGTCGATGGGATTGGGTCCGATCCTGTCGATCTATCAGGCCCGTTTCAACAAGTACCTACAGAACCGCCGCATTGACGACGCCTTGAGTAGCCGAGTCTGGGGGTTCGTCGGTGACGGTGAGATTGACGAGCCCGAAACCCTTGGCGCAATCTCGCTTGCAGCGCGCGAGAAGCTCGACAATCTGACCTGGGTCGTGAACTGCAACCTGCAACGCCTAGACGGACCCGTTCGCGGCAACGGAAAGGTCATTCAAGAACTCGAAGCCATCTTCCGGGGCAACGGTTGGAACGTCATCAAGGTGATCTGGGGCGGAGGTTGGGACGAACTCCTCGAGAAGGACGTAGACGGTGTCCTGCTTAACAAAATGAACTCAACGATTGATGGTGAGTTCCAGCAGTACGCGATTGAATCTGGAAGCTTTATCCGGGAGCACTTTTTCGGCCCCGACCCTCGGTTGCGCGCCATGGTCGAACATCTCTCCGATTCGGAACTTCAGAACCTGCCCCGAGGTGGTCACGATTATCAGAAGCTCTACGCCGCCTATGCCGCAGCTGTAGAAACTACGGGTGCCCCCACTGTGATTCTGGCCAAAACAATTAAGGGCTGGACTCTGGGCAACGGGTTTGAAGGCCGAAACTCCACCCATCAGATCAAGAAGATGAGCCCCAAGCAGCTCATCGAGCTACGAGACCGCCTACACCTTCAAGACGTCCTGCCTGACTCAGCATTTGAGGGTGGCTTGCCACCCTACGTTCGCCCAGCACCGGACTCAGAAATCGCCACGTATCTCCTTGGGCGACGAACAGCGTTAGACGGCCCTTTACCTTCGCGAGTAGTTGAAAACCGTCGCCCACTTGTCCTTCCGAATGACTCGGTGTTCACCGAGTTTCTACAGGGTTCCGGCACGCAGGCAGTTTCCACCACCGTGGCATTTACTCGCCTGCTACGAAACTTGTGCCGCGACCCACAAGTCGGCAGCAGGGTCGTCCCGATCATTCCTGATGAGGCCCGAACCTTTGGCATGGACGCGATGTTCAAAGAGCTGGGCATCTACTCGGCCCTAGGTCAGAACTACGAGCCAGTGGACCACGATCTGCTTCTCTCCTACAAGGAATCCACTGACGGGCAGATACTTGAAGAAGGAATCACCGAGGCAGGTGGCCTAGCTGACTGGACTGCAGCAGCTACGAGTTACGCGCACCGCGGCGTGGCGATGATTCCCTTTTTTACCTTCTACTCGATGTTTGGATTCCAGAGGGTCGGCGATTTGATCTGGGCTGCTGCGGATGCACGGGCACGCGGATTCTTGATGGGGGCTACGGCCGGTCGCACGACCCTTCAAGGCGAAGGCTTGCAACACAACGACGGTCAAAGCTTGGTGTTGTCAAGCGTCGTCCCCGTATGCCGCTCCTACGATCCAACCTTTGCTTTTGAAACCGCGCTGATTGTTCGCGATGGAATCCACCGCATGTACCCCGGCGGGGATGCAACTGCTGGCGCGGACATTTTTTATTACATCACCTTGTATAACGAGAATTATCAGATGCCGGCGATGCCCACTGACGAAGCAGGGCACAGCGTTGCCGAGGGCGTAGTCAAGGGCCTCTACCGGTCAGATCTTGGCCCATCAAACGCTGGCCCACGCGCTACAATCCTGTTCTCGGGTGCCGCCCACACTGAGGCGCTCAAGGCCCAAGCGGAACTCACCGAGCACTATGGGGTGAGCGCCGAATTGTGGTCTGCGACTAGCTACCAACAGCTACGTGTCGAGGCACTTGAAGTCGACCGCTGGAACTCGTTACATCCCGAAGAGCAGCCTCGAGTTCCATGGGTGACGAGTCAACTAGAACGCTCCCAAGGTCCGATCGTTGCAGTCACTGACTTCATGCGGATGGTGCCCGATCAAGTCTCACGCTGGTCACCACGAGCCTGGCATTCGCTCGGCACCGACGGGTTTGGACGTTCAGATACTCGAGAGACTCTTCGTCACTATTTCGAGACTGATGCTCCAAATATCGTGCTGGCCGTCCTCAACCAACTTGTGGCCGACGGCACCTTGGTACCCGCTGCCATTTCGGACGCAATTAGCCGCTACAACTTAGACACAGAAGGCCCAGTTCCCTGGCACGGCTAGCCGAGAACCCGTTCTGTCCTGCGCGGCCCCAATGGGGTCTCAGGTTCGGCCGAGTGGGCTGAGTTGGGTCGGGCTGCGGTGTGACAACTACCTTTCTGCATCATGAACCGTGAATTGATTCGTCACGCCGAAGACGCACTTCTAGATCAGCGCCGACTGCTCAGCGCAGATGAGTTAGCGGCTCTTGCAGCACTCGCTCCTGAGCACACGCCGGAACTCACAGCGCTGGCACATCAGGTGCGCTTGGCCTGGTGCGGTCCAGAAGTTGAAGTTGAAGGAATCCTCTCAGCCAAGACTGGCGGTTGCCCCGAGGATTGCCACTTCTGTTCGCAATCCTCCGCCTTCGATACACCAGTAAAGGCAACGCCATTCCTTGACACCGAAGAAGTGATTGCTGCCGCCAAAGAGACTGCGGCGCTTGGAGCCTCTGAGTTCTGCATCGTGCTAGCGATCAAGGGTCCAGATGAGCGCACCCTGAATCGCATCTTGGAACTTATTCCTATGGTCCAACAAGAGACTGGGCTCAACGTGGCAATCTCGGCTGGGATCTTGTCTCGAGAGCAGGCGGAACGCCTCTCAGCCGGCGGCGTTCACCGCTACAACCACAACTTAGAAACTGCCCGCTCGTTCTTCCCGTCAGTGGCAACCACGCACACATGGGAGGAGCGTTGGGATACTTGCCAGCTCGTCAAGGAATACAACATGGAGTTGTGTTGCGGAGCGCTACTCGGCATGGGCGAAACTGATGCTCAGCGCCTTGAGTTACTCGGGCAACTCGTTGAACTCAACCCCACCGAGGTACCGCTTAACTTTCTGAATCCACGGCCGGGAACACCGCTTCAGATTCGCAAACCTATGGGCGCAATGGAAGCTCTTCGCTGGATTGCGCTCTTTAGAATTGCGCTTCCATCCGTCATTCTTCGCTACGCCGGTGGTCGAGAAATCACGCTGCGAGAACTCCAAGTTATGGGTATGACCTCTGGCATTAACGCACTGATCGTGGGCAACTATCTCACAACTTTGGGGCGTTCCCCAGAAGAAGACTTGCAGATGCTTCAAGACCTTCAAATGCCGATCGGCGCACTCACCGGCGTGCTGTGAGCGACCCGGCCGGCAGCACCCACGGGGCTGGGCTAGGCGAGTTCTGCAGTGGCTGCGGAGAGCCCCGAACTGCATGCTCAGGTTGTTTGCCAGCCCTTGACCCACCTCGGTACTGCGGCACCTGCGGCACCTGGCTATCTGTACGGGTGAGCACTGGCGGATGGGTATCTCGATGCAAGACCTGCGAATCCACAAGCAGCGCACCGGCCTGAACTGAGCAGCACGAACCGTGCCCGGATCTCAGTCGGGGGAATCTATCTGGGCTGGCGCAGCACTCTCCGCTGCTTCAAGCTCCGCTGCTTCAAGCTCGGCTGCTTCAAGCTCGGCACTCTCAAGCTCTGCCTCGGTGGGCTGCGCCAGCACTGCGATCTGTTGCCGTGACAGCCAGCCGAGCAAGACTGCAACAGCTCGCGGATCGTGGCGCAGTTCGTGGCCAGCACCGTTAATCAAACGGAACTCCGCATCGCCGTGAGCCCGCGCTAGGGCTCGTCCGTCGTTGAGGGGGGTCAGGTCGTCGCTGTCGCCGTGAACTACGAGAAGTGGCCTCGGGGCCAATCGCTCTGCAGCTTCAACAGGGTGAACTGACTTAAACCCAGCTACCCATTCCTCGAAAGACGGAGGGAACTCCGGATCTTTGATTACCTGCACGTCACGGGCGTGGCGCAAAAGCCGTCGCGGGTTGCGCGCCCAGTCCTCAAAGTCTGTAGGGGTTGCGAGCGCTGCTACTCCCATGACGGAGAGGTTGCGCGCCCCCTCGCAGACTGCGAGCGAACCACCCGTTCCGAAGCCGGCAATCCAGACCCTCTTAACGCCCAAGCGGTTGAGTTCAGCAACGCCTGCTGCAACATCGTCAAGCCATCCGAGCATCGAGTAGTTGCCCTCCGCAGCACCGCAACCGCGAAAGTTCATGGCAAGCACAACCCACCCCAACTCAACTGCGATTCGATCGGCTAGTTCCGGAAACGAGACCCCCGACTGAGGGGACTCGCGACCTCGCACTGGGAAGCCATGACAGAGCAATAAGCCTGGCGCACTATGCGGTCCCTCGGGGGGCTCGGCAAGGTGGCCCCTGAGTTGAAGCTCTCCAGATGGAAACCGATAATCCATGATCGCAGGAGCCGAGTCGGTCCCCTCTGGCTGACTCTCTGGCATCAGTACCCACCCCTCGTCATTGCGGATCAGCTTTCGTGGAGTGCCCGCTGTTTACGAAAGAGGTGGTAGCCGCGATTTCGGGCCTCGGGAAGGGTATCTGGGCCAAAGCACAGATAGGTCTCGGCCAGCATGAGTTCCTCTATCAGCGCTTCGTCTTCGCCCTCAAGTGCATCCACGTCGTAGACCACCTGGGTGCGCTTATCGCCCACAAACTGATTGTGTTCAAACTTCACTGGACGTTCCATCTGTTACTCCTGAACTTGTTCCGGTAGTTGTCATCGTAAGGGGAATCAACACAAGCGCGCTAAGCGCCATCACTCAAGCCGACGGATCCTGCGGAAGATCCACCATTGGGCCGAAGGCACCAATCGCCCGGTAATACTCGGATTCGGCATCAAGTATCTGCAGAACCTGCTCGTCGTTGAGTTGCAGGTCTGACTCACTCACCTTGCCAAGCACATAGGCAATGGGCTCATCCTCAGGCACGACCACCAAGGCAGAACCCATGTCATCTGCTGTTGCGAGTGAAGCCACGCCCTTATCTGCGAGGTAGTCGCAATGAAATAACAACACTGCACGAACCTCTTCAAAGCTGACTACAGATGTGAGGTCTTCCGGAAGCCGATCAGCAACAAATTCCACCGCCTCTTCAATGTCATACACACTGCGTCGAGGTCGTCGCGCAAGTGAGCCGGTCACCATTCCAATCGACACTGTGGCGATGAAGAAGGTGCACAAAATTCCCAGAGCGATCCAAAACCACATGGGTCACACAGTACTGCTGACGTAGCGAAACTGAGGCAGCGGCTCAGGGCACAGGTCCTCTATGTCCGCCAACTGAACACCCGCTACAAAAATGAGACCCGCTGCAGAAGCTCAACATAGGCAATCAGCGGTTCCACTCGCAGACCCTCAAGTTTGCCGCCGTCATCCCATCGCCGAAGTCGGACTGCGTTTGTGCTTGCTGGGTTTCGTTCAAAGACGCGAAGTTCGGTCACGCTCATCGGTCCACCTTGCAGCTCTAGGCTGCGCACCGACCCATCTGAGAGTCCCTGAATGTAGTCAGCTTGCATGGCGCACAGATAGCGCTTCGCTCTGACATGGAGTGCAATCGGACCCGTGACAGCGGGCGGGAACAACCCTGCTAGATAGCGAGCGCCTACGGCCTCGTGGGTGAGATCCTGAGCAGGGACGGCGGACTCCCCCTCTGCACGGCCGGCCTGAATTGCTAGGAGATGTCCAACGTCGTGCAGCAATGCCGCTACTACAAGTTCATCAGAGGCTTCTTCGTGTACGGCCAAGGCTGCAGTCTGCAAAGCGTGATCAATCTGGGCTAGCTCTTCGTCATAGTGCAGCTGCCCAAATTCCTCGTACAAAGCAAGGACTGAATCAATGCTTGCAGCGCTCTCTGGACGAGGCAGTTCCGAAGGGTGTTGGTACTGCGCGTTCACCCGACAGACCGGCCTTGGAAGTCTCCGATTAGTGAGACTCGAACCCGTCCCTCAGCTGCTTCTCCGGCTGCAAATTCTGCAACCTTGCGCTCGTAGTACTCGTCTCTCAGGTCACCTTCAACTAAAGCGTTGTATGTCGGGTACAAAGCTCGACGCGGCAGTCTGGAGTTATTCGCCCCACTGCGATGCGGGGTACGCGAGTGGAACCACAGCGTTTGACCCGCTTGGACTGGGACTAGATCCCACTGCAGAGAGTCCACAACCTCTTGTGTAATGCAACCAGAATCATCTGTTGCAAGGAGCATCTGATGCTGCCCCGAGGCAACTTCTAAACACCCGTTCTCTGGCGTTGAATCATCGATTGCGACCATGCATGAGACGTGTGAGTCAATGAACGGGTAGGCCGGCGCATCTTGATGAGGGGCGTACCCCGCACCGCCTGGAAGTTTGTAATTGACCTTCTCTTTGTACAGCACGGCTTGCGAGTCGAGGAGCGCCGAGGCAACCTCGATCAGTGCACCAGTAGTGATCAATTCGCGCAGCCCCGAATGAAACGGAATCAGATTTTCACTGCGGCAAAGTTTGGGACCCTCATCAGTGAGTTCATAATGATGCATCCAGCCATCACCCTGTTCGGGCCACTCAGCGATCTCATCCATCCAGGATCGCAATTCTTCAACGCCTGCCGCATCAAGCGTGTCGGTCAGCAACCAACCCGTGCGATTGAAATGCTCAATGTCTGCAGGGCTCACAGCGGTTCTGATTCCCGGGGGGTTCTGGCCGGTTCTGTTCGAGTCGTTCACTATCCCAATGGTACGCGCAGAGCGCTTCACCCGCTAAGGGAATCGGCACACGCTCTTCACAATGGGGCGGAGCCAGCGTAGAAGTGCAAACCTAAAGAGATGAAACATCCTTCATGGACGGTGGCCGATATGGGCGATCAGCGCAACATCATTGTGTTGGTTACGGGGGCAAACAGCGGTTTGGGACTTGCTTCGGCTCGGGCGTTTGCAGGATCGGGAGCACAGGTACTGCTGGCCTGTCGCAATCTTGAGCGCGGCAACGCTGCTCTTGATGAAGTCACTGCTGCCTCCACCGGCGCAGCCCCTCAACTGATTGAGCTTGATCTGGCAGATTTTGAATCAGTAGAGCGAGCTAGTCAGCAGGTCGCCGAATCGGTGGGGCATCTTGATGTGCTGCTGAACAACGCAGGCGTGATGGCACTACCTCTGCGCAGAACCGCTCAAGGCCACGAGATGCAGTTCGGCACTAACCACCTAGGACACTTCGCCCTTACTGCGCGTTTGTTACCACTTCTGCTCGCATCGCAGAAGGCAAGAGTGGTGACGACTTCCTCGGGCGCACACCGGATCGGAAAGATGCGCTGGCAGGATCTTGACTGGCAGAAGGATTACCAAAAGTGGCCCGCCTACGGACAGTCAAAGTTGGCCAACCTGATGTTCAGCTTTGAACTCGAGCGGCAGGCTGTTGCGGCCAAAACCACTCTCAGTTCGATGGCGGCACACCCGGGATACGCATCTACGCACCTGCAAGCGGCTGGGCCTGAGTTGGCCGGACAAGCACTCATGGGGCGAGTGATGGCTGCGGGCAACAAAGTATTTGCACAATCTGCAGCCCAAGGGGCGCTCCCTCAACTTTTTGCAGCAACGAGCCCTGAAGCGGTTGGCGGTTGCTACTACGGGCCCGGCGGCCTTGGCGAGATGCGGGGCAACCCCCAGCTTGTACAAGCAACTTCTTCAGCACTCAAGACTGAGGAGTGGGCAAAATTGTGGTCAGCCTCCGAGGAACTCACCGGGTTGAGCTTCAACTGGCCAGAGTAAGTTCTCATCGTCTCCATCTTCTTGATTCGAACGTCGACCTGCCACCGTTTTCACCTCACCAACTAGGAGCCTGCTCACCATGATCGAAAACACTGCATCAACCTCTGCACTCAAGCGGGAGAATTCCTTACCGCCAGAACTTGGCATGGTTGGTCTGGGCCGAATGGGGGCAAATCTGGTGCGCAGACTGGTTCGCGGTGGCGGAAGGTCAGTTGTTTTCGACACGGATCCAGCCGTTGCGGCTGCACTCGCTGATGAACTTGGCTCGGGCGTGCGCCCAGCCTCGACGCTGGCCGAACTCGTTGCAGCGCTCCCTACACCCAGAGCAATCTGGGTCATGGTTCCTGCCTCGGTTGCTGGCGCTGTGGTCGCTGAGATTGCCGATCTGATCGACCCGGGGGACGTGATTATCGACGGGGGCAACACCGACTGGCGCGAGGACGGTCCTCGGGGTGCTGCGTTAGCTGAGCGCAACATCTCGCTTCTTGATGTCGGCACGAGTGGTGGCGTCTGGGGCTTGGAGCGCGGCTACTGCATGATGGTCGGTGGTGCAGAGGAAGCAGTGCTGCAGCTCAGGCCTGTGTTTGACATTTTGTCCCCTCCGGCTGATTCAGTAGAACGCACACCGGGCCGCGATGGTGACCTCACCCAGGCAGAGCAAGGCTGGTTGCACTGCGGCCCAACTGGTTCCGGGCACTTTGTCAAGATGGTGCATAACGGCATTGAGTACGGCTTGATGGGTGCCTACGCAGAGGGTCTGAACCTGCTCGGTCACACTGCCCCTTACGGGTTTGATGTTGACATTCCTGCTGTAACTGAGCTCTGGCGGCGAGGCAGCGTTGTTGGGTCTTGGTTGCTCGACCTGACTGCAGCAGCCTTTGTTGCAGACCCCACCCTCGATGGGTTTACCGGCGTTGTAAGCGATAGTGGCGAAGGCCGCTGGTCGCTTGAAGCCGCTGTGGACCTTGGGGTTCCAGCACCGGTACTTGCCAGCGCTCTGTTCTCGCGCTTCTCCTCTCGCGGCGAAGAAACTATGGCCAACAAAGTTCTGTCAGCCATGCGGAACGAATTTGGCGGCCATGTTGAGAGCTCCGCACCGTGAGGGACCAGAATCCACATCAGGTCGATTCAGCCAACACCGGTGATGCCCTTGTCCTGTTCGGGATCACGGGAGATTTGGGGTTCAAAAAACTCCTACCAGCTCTCTATCACCTAGCCGCTACTGGCCAACTCGAGGTGCCAGTTATTGGGGTTGCTTCTTCTGAGTGGACCGTGGAAGACCTCAAAGCTCGCCTGCGCTCAGCGCTAGATGCACAACATGTTGTGCCAGATGTCGAGGTGCTCAACGACCTTGAGTCTCGTTTGTCATATGTGCAAGGTGACTACGCAAACCCCGCAACCTTTGTTTCACTCAATGAAGCCCTCGATGGATCCAAGCTGCCCGTGGTGTACCTGGCTATTCCCCCTGTGCTCTTCCCTGAAGTCATTGAGGGCTTAGCTTCAGTGGGCCTGAACGATCGAGCAAGGATTGTTCTTGAAAAGCCTTTTGGTAGGGACCTGACCTCGGCACAAGAACTCAATGCAACGGTTCTCTCTGCCTTCCCCGATGAGCGGGTCTTTCGGATTGATCATTTCTTAGGCAAAGAACCAGTGCTCAACCTCTTGGTCTTTCGCTTTGCCAACACGGTGCTCGAGCCACTTTGGAACCGTCATCAGATCTCTAAAGTCGAAATCACGATGGCCGAGAGTTTTGGGGTTGAAGGGAGAGGCGGCTTTTATGATCGAGTGGGAACGCTTCGCGATGTTGTTCAGAATCACCTGCTACAGATTTTGACCCTGCTCGCCATGGAACCTCCTAGTTCGGAATCACCCGAGGCTCTTCGCGATGAGAAGATCAAAGTGCTTCGCGCTATCGAGACTGTCGATGTGTCAACGGTGGTCCGCGGCCAGTACGAGGGCTACCTCGATGAGGATGGTGTCGCTGAAGGTTCCGACACCGAGACATTTGTGGCCATGCGTTTCTTCATTAACAACTGGCGTTGGGCGGGTGTGCCTTGGTACGTGCGCTCCGGCAAGGCCATGGCCGCAACATTTACCGAAGCAGTGATTGAGTTTGAGTCGGCGCCCCAACCTCTCTTCGTTGACCCGGCCCACCCACCCGAGCCAAACCGGTTGCGTTTCCGCTTGAACCCAGATGACGAGATAACGCTAGAAGTTCAAGCCAAGCGGCCGGGCGAGGAATTACTCAGCCAGACGGTCGATCTTGATGTGGATCATTTCTCGGCTGCGGATCGAATTCCCGAGGCCTATGAACGCCTGCTTCGCGATGTCATCGAAGGCGACCAGACACATTTTGGGCGAGAGGATTCAGTGGAAGAATCTTGGAGGATTGTTCAACCTCTCCTTGAGAACCCCCCGCCTGTTGTGCCCTATGGGCGGGGTAGTTGGGGACCCGAACTCAGCCCCGAGGAAGACCCTTTCCCGTGGATCGACTGCGGGCCTGATGGGCGAACGGTCAGCCGGCAATCCAAACAATGACAACAGCAGATCGACATGAACTGCGTGTACTTCCCACTGCTGCCGAAGCTGCAACTGAAGCGGCAAGAATCATCTGCGAGTTGCTAGCCGCTGCCCTCATCGCGGCACCAGAGCAGGATCTAGCTTCGGGGGCGCAAGCAGGCCGAGCCTCGGTGGCTTTCAGCGGCGGCACCTCGCCCAAAATGATGCTGGCCGCTATGTCAGAGGTTCGGCCTCAACCAGACTGGGCATGCGTTGATGTTTTCCAAGTTGATGAACGAGTAGCACCCGAGGGCGACCCGAGCCGCAATCTTGTTGACCTGCAGCATGAACTCCTCAACCACCTCAACCCACAAGGGTTACTGCATCGGATTCCCGTTGAAGCTGGCGCAGCCCAGGCTGCAGTGAAGTACGCAGACTCCATCAGCCGAGTTCTTGGCAGTAGCGCTCAACTAGATGTTGTGCACCTTGGCTTGGGTAACGACGGTCACTGCGCGTCACTTGTTCCGGGTGACCAAGCCTTGCTTGTAATGGATTCAGATACCTCAGCTACAGCGAAGTATCAGGGGCACGAACGAGTCACCATGACCTACCCACTCCTGAATCGATCAAGCTGCGTTGTGTGGCTAGTTACTGGAGAGTCAAAGCGGGACGCTCTGTCGGCTCTACTGAGCGATGATCCCAAGATTCCAGCCTCTCATGTGCGGTGCAAGCGTTCAATCATTGTTGCCGACCAATCCGCCGTCAGCGGCGCTGACCGATGAGCACTCAGCGGCGCTGACCGATTAGTAGAGCGTGTGGGTGGACGTAGTGGCGGTCAAGAGCACGAGTGGTGACCTCGAGTCCAGCGTCTTGCATCACGGTTCGGATTGCATCGAGTGGAACAAGTTCCACCGTTTCGCCCTCGGTCACGCGAGTGAGTTTGGTAGAGATCAGTTCCTGAGTTGAACACCAAGCAGACTTAGCGCGCAGAGTTGTGTCCATCTCTTTGATCAGCAGGGTTCCCCCGGGTTGAACTACCCGAGCGGCGGCTGCGGTTAAGTCGAGCGCCGCTGCGATACCCAACAAATACAACACGTCGATAATCACAACGGCCCCGTAGGGGTGATCCACTGTTGGCCTCCAGTCGGGTTCGACCTGAATGAATTCAAGTTGATCCTGACCTAGCCCCGCAGCCTGAGCGGCACGGCGTGCCTCAACGAGCTTTGCTCCGTCAATATCGGTGCCAATGATTCGGCGGTCGTGGCTTCCCAGAGCGGCTGTCAGTGAGAACAGGCCATGACCGCAGCCGATCTCGAGCACTTCGCCCGAAGATGGCAGTTCTTGTTGCACTGTTTCCATTGGAATCGAAGCCCATCGAACCATTGTGTGCGCCCGGGTTGACCAGGGCTCCGACTGGTAGGCAGCAATAATTCCCGGTGGTCGATGCCAGCGACTCCCGCCGCTCGCAGTGTTCGCCTCGGGTGGCGTGTGACGCGTGCGTTTAGGTCCGGCGCCACTGCTCGTCATCGCAGATCCCCGAAGGTGCCGAGTTGTAATCCAGCAGAGGCGATTCGCTCGCTCACGGTCGTGCTGCGCAAGCCCGCTGCCTCTTCGGCCCAATGGTACGACCAGTCATAGCGGGCGCGATCTGGGTCGTGCACTGCACCCGGATGACAGCCAATTTCCACAGACTGACTACTGCTAGAAATCGAGTCGATCAGTTTGAGTAGCTCAGGTTCGGTCAACGAACCCGAATGTGAAAAGCCTGCGAAGCTCTGCGTGGTCAGCAACCCAGCGCGCTTGGCACGAGCAGCGGCGAGCTTGCCAAGGATCGACATAGGCCCCAGCCCACTCGATCTGGTTGTTCGAACAGCATTGACTCCAGCCACCGCTGCAAGGCGCTGGATTACTGCCCAGAGTGTTGGCCACTCATGAAGGTGTTGATGCGAGTCGAGGTGAGTCAACGCAACACCCTCTGCCTGCACGGCGCGAATCTGAGCTGTGAGTTCACGTTCGACGTCTTCTGGGTCAATCCGACCCCTAGCAGCAGAAGCTGCGAACTGTTTCCAGGAGATGGGGAACTTGCCGTGGTCGTCTACCAAGCTGGGGACCTCGGCAGCTGTCAACAGAGGAGGATCCTCACCTACAAGTGCAAGGTGGACCCCCACTCCAAGCTTGGGGTAGCCCGCGAGCAGCCCAACTGTGATTGCAAATGCAGGTGCGGGAACCAGCACGCTCGTTGAGGTCAGGACTCCGTGTTCATGACATTCAAGAATCGCTCGAGAGGTCGCCTCGGTAAGGCCGTAGTCGTCGGCATTAATAATCAGAAGTGTCATGAGACCATGCTCAGTTGACCGGATTGGTCGGAGTTTTGGTGCTTTTTCGGAGCTCGGCTCCAAGGGAGAACATTTCTCGAAGCATCTTGAGAATTACCGGTGGAGAAGAGAGCGTTGAAACACCTCGGGTGCGGGGGAAGTAGTCGACTCCAAATTGGATGATCTCTGCCCCCTCGTTTCGTGCCCGAGCCAAGAGCTCGGCATCAATGAATGAGCCTTCGCTCTTGAGCTGCACCGAGTCAATGACCCAGCGCCTAGCCAGCTTGAAGGCAAAGTTCACATCGCGGATCCGCAGCCCCAACAATGCATTCACCAGCGTGTTGTACATATAGCTATAGAAGAAACGCAGCGGTCCTTCACCTTTGCGTTGCAGACGGTATGCAGCAACCACGTCGGCGCTGTACAGGTCCAGCAGATGCAGCGCCTGTCGAATCTCTGCAGGATCGAACGGAAGATCAGCGTCGGTATAGAGAATCAGATCCCCGCTAGCCGCGGCAAGACCAGTGCGGATTGACCCACCGAGCTTGCGGTTGGTCACATGGTGGCGAACCTGGATGCGTGCGTTCGCCGCTGAGTACTCATCAGCGAGTTCGCCGCAACCGTCAGTGGATGCATCATCAACAAAGAGAAGTTCCCAGTTGCCAACCACGCCCTGCTCGACGAGTGAATCCAATTCCTTCGACATGGCCTCGATAGTCCGAGGCAGCATCTCGAGCTCATTCCACATGGGTATGACTACCGAGATCAAGCGCTCCGAGATAGCAACCTCGGAGTTTGGATCGGTTTCAGAACCCAGTTCAGGCGACATAGACACCACGAGCGTAGGAGTAAGAGAGAAAGAGGGCCAGCGCAGCGCTTGCAAACCCAACGGTTCTGTTATGCGAGGGACCCTCCCCAGAGGGTCTGACGCATGACAGAACAGGCTTTTTGGAAGGGCAGTTGCGACGGAAAGTTAGGACACCTAGTTGGGTTGCACTGCATGCCTGACTATAAAAACTCTCTCAGGAGAAGTAAGAATGAGGTAGTGACGCCTCCTTCTATCGCCACCGAAACTACAAGCCCCGCCCCGCTGGCATTCGTCGCCGCGCTCACGGATGCTCGACTCAAGGCTTTCCTGACCTCTGAGCAGCGGCGCTGGGAAGCGTTCGACGCCGACCTTGGACCGGCTCTGGGCGAACTTGACCGCTTCTGTGGCGAAGGCGGAAAGCGAGTTCGCCCCGCATTTGCCTACTGGACCTTCCTAGGTGCTGGTGGGGACCCCGACAACCCTTGGATCATCGACCTGTGCGCCGGGCTTGAACTCCTACATGCCTTTGCCCTACTGCATGACGACGTCATGGATGGCTCGGATATGCGCCGTCACCACCAGACAGTTCATATTGGCGCAGCGGAACAACATCGCAACTCTCACTGGAGGGGCGAAGCTCGGCGATTCGGAGAGGGAGTTGCAATCCTGCTCGGAGACCTTGCGCTGACCTATGCGGATCAGCTCATGAGCCCACTAGATTTTGATACGCGTACGATCTACAGCGAACTCAAAACCGAGCTGATGGTTGGCCAATATCTTGACTTAGTGAGCGCTGCACGAGGAGATACCGATGCCGATCGCGGCCGGCGAATCGTGTTGTACAAGTCCGCCAAGTACACCGTGGAACGACCAATGCATATGGGTGCCGCTTTGGCAGGACGAGCCGGCGAGATGACCGAGCCGCTGTCACGTGTGGGACTTCCTCTCGGCGAGGCATTCCAGCTTCGTGACGACTTGCTCGGCGTGTTTGGCAGCGAACTCACCGTCGGTAAGCCAGTCGGGGACGATCTGCGAGAAGGCAAGGCCACTCTGCTCCTGACGCTTACCACTGAACTTGCAAATCCTGCTCAACAAACTGAGCTTGCCAAAGTTGGCTCACAGCTCAGCCAAGAGTCAGTGGATCGACTCTGCGAGATCATCACCGAGACGGGCGCTCGTTCGCAGGTTGAACAGCGCATTGAGAATCTGACCATCGAGGCACTAGCCGCACTCGATGCAATGCAACTCACCGAGACGGCTCGGGCCGCACTGATCGAACTAGCGGCTTATGTCGGAATGAGGGATGTGTGAAAGTAGCCATTGTTGGTGCTGGCTTAGGTGGACTTGCAGCAGCTTGTCACCTTGCGGGTAATGGACACGATGTGACCGTGGTGGAGCGTGACCCTGCCCCTGGCGGGAGAGCGGGCCGATGGGAATCCAACGGCTACAGCTTCGACACCGGGCCGACGGTATTTACCATGGTGGAGTTTCTCGAGAGAACCTTCAATGCGGCTGGCGCCTCGGTAGAGGATCACGTCACCTTTGATCGACTCGATCCCGGATACCGCGCCTGTTACGCAGACGGCTCCGAATTGTTTGTTCGCGCTGGCCGTGAAGCCATGACCGAAGAGATCCGCACAGTCTGCGGGGCACATGACGCCGCAGCTTTCGGACCCTTTTGCGATTGGCTGACGGAACTCTACCGTGTTGAAGTTCCTAACTTTATTGATCGCAACTTCAACACCCCTCTCGACCTTGCCTCATCGCCGAAAGCTGGAATCGAGCTGTTGCGCCTAGGCGGGTTTGGCAAACTCGAAGCCAAAGTCAAAACCTTCTTTGACGACTACCGGCTGCATAGGTTGTTCTCCTTCCAAGCGCTCTATGCCGGCCTCTCCCCCTTTGATGCACTCGCTCTGTACGGCGTAATCACCTACATGGACACGGTCGCAGGAGTCTGGGCACCGCGCGGTGGTATCCATGCAGTCGCAACCGGTCTGGCCGAAGCCGCAGAAAAGGCGGGGGCACAGTTCCACTATGGGGATCCAGTGATTCGCATTGAGCGCCGTCCCGGCAGCGGTGAAGTGAGCGGAGTTCGCACAGCAGGCGGGCAACGATTCGACGCCGATGTTGTTGTCGC
>CAMDAT010000003.1 GCA_945888825.1 Bifidobacterium breve
TTGAAACCCAATAAGGGCGAACGTGGTGATGATCCGGACTGGCTGCGCTTTCGCCTGCTTGGCATGACCAACCCCGCGTATTTCGCAATGTGGGCGCGGCGTCGAATCGATTTGTTTGGTGCGAGCAGTGATGACTTTGCTCAAGTCAAAATCAAGAATGCCCGCCACGGGCTGAACAATCCTTACGCTCGTTACCGCAAAGAGGTCACTGCAGAAGCCATTGCAGCCTCGCCTACCGTTTCGAGTCCGCTGCGGTTGCTCGACATTTGCGCAACCTCAGATGGTGGCGCTGCAGTCGTGCTCACCTCGATGGACTACGCCCGCAAGCATCTGAGCAGTTCAGCCGGATCGGCCGATCCGCTAGTCAAGGTTGCAGCTATTTCTACAGTGACGCCTACGTTCCCGAACACGATCTTGGAAATGCCAAACTTTGCAACCGATTCCGCTGCCGGCATTTCGCGACCTGATCGTGGTTTCAAGCAGGCGATCGGCGACTCCGCTTATGCGCAAGCCGGACTCGGCCCCGATGACGTTGACGTGGCGGAGGTCTATGACCTGTCTACTGCCCTTGAACTGGATTGGTATGAGGATCTCGGATTCTGCGGGGTTGGCGAGGCCGAGAAAATTTTGCGTGATGGCGTCACAACCTTGGGCGGACGCCTGCCAGTCAACCTTTCAGGCGGTCTTGCCTGCTTTGGCGAGGCCGTCCCGGCCCAAGCCCTTGCACAGGTCTGTGAACTCACTTGGCAGCTTCGCGGTACTGCCAAGGGTGCTCAAGCAGAGAACGCAAAGGTTGGAATCACTGCCAATCAGGGGCTTTTTGGGCACGGTTCCTCGGTGATTCTGACCCGCTAGCTTCCGGCCAAAAACTTTTCTTTGAAAATGTTCAGGTTGGCTTGCAGAGCCGCCGAGAACCTCTCTGGGAACACCTTGCCAGCAGATCTGGTCAGTACTGGCTCGGGCACGAACTTTCGTAGCCCGAGCTTGTTGCTGCTCTAAATCGTTAGGAGGCCGCTGTAGCTTCTACGATCTGACCCATGACGGCTCCCGAGCAGGTATTGCCGAGACAGGTTTTGGTTGAGGTTACCGACACGATCTCGATTGGATACACAACGGGGATTCAACGCGTTGTTCGCGAGATTATTCAAGGACTTCGCGGACCTATAGGCCATGGCCTGGAGATAGTTCCAGTGTTGAAACCCTCTGCAAAAGGTAGCTACCGGTCGCTAACTGAAGAAGAACAGACTCGCCTTGAGGTGCATCCGCCTGGTGGGCGCGCCGGCAGACGGGCCGATAATTTTGGTTTCTTATCACCGCTAGTGCGGGTGCTTGGGGATCTTTCACTGGTTATCTGGACCCGGGTTCAGGTCGGCAAGTTCCTGCGAAAGCGGCGGGAACTTCACCCAGTGAACGCTGCGCTGGCCATTGGGACACCCCAACCAGGTTCGATTTTCCTTGACCTTGAAGGCTCTTGGTATGACCCCGAGCCGAGGTCGGAGTTGTTACCTCGCCTGCACGCCGATGGAGTCAGCAGCATGGTGCTCGTTCATGATGTCATGCCGATCGTGCACCCTGAATGGTTCGACCCGCGCCATATTGCAGTGTTTGAGTCTTGGATTCAGTCGCATCTTCAATGGAGCACCCGGTTTCTGACCAACTCGGAATGCACTTCTCGAGACCTGCGGTCAGTGGCGCTCAAGTTCGGCCGAACAGAGGAACTTGATGTAGTTGTCATCCCCTTGGGCGCTGATTATCAGGTGACTACATCAGTGCCGGTGGCGTTACCCGAACAAGTTGGCAGGTTTTTGTTGGTTGTTGGCACCCTTGAGCCGCGCAAGAACCAAAAACTTGTGCTCGATGCCTTCGATCAACTCAGCGAAGAGTTCCCCGATCTCTCGCTGGTTCTTGTTGGTAAAGAGGGGTGGATGGTGGACTCGCTCGTTGCGAGGATTCGTTCGCACCCGGAGTTTGAGCGCCGGCTCTGCTGGTTCGGAGGGATTGAGGACGCCGAGCTGAGTTGGCTGTACGGGAATGCTTTCTTGTCAGTCAACCCTTCCCTCTATGAGGGCCTCGGCGTTCCAGTGCTTGAGTCACTAGCTCATGGCTGCGCCACTGTTGCATCCACAGGTGGTGCCCTACCCGAAGCTGGTGCAGGCTTTACCGAACTCATCGACCCGGCGGATGTAGCGGGTTTGGTGGCACTCATTCGCCTTCATCTAACAAACCCTGATCACCACCAAGCCATGAAAGCTAAGGCCTCTATGTATCGTCCTCCGTCCTGGTCAGAGACGGCCGAAGTCGTGGCCACGGCTGTTCGAACGCTTCCGGCGCTGGTACTGCAATGAGTTCAGAAACCCCAGAAACTCCGCTAGCCGGGGCGGACCTCATAGAACCAGATCTCATAGAGCCTGATCTCATAGAACCAGACCTCGCTGAACCACCGGTTGATATGTGGCTGAAGGTGGTGGTGGGCATCGCAGTTCTCATCGGAATCGGACTGCGGTTTGCGCCGCGCTCTGGGATGTGGCTGGATGAGGCCCTATCGAGCAACATCGCCCAGTTGCCGCTCGCAGAGATTCCTTCGGCGCTACGACGCGACGGCCACCCACCGTTGTTTTACGTTCTGCTGCATGTTTGGACTTCGGTTGGTGGGATTTCGGATTGGTGGATCCGGGCTTTTTCTGGGGTGATTTCCGTGCTGACTCTGCCGCTCATGTACTTAGCCGGGCGGAGATTGGCACAACGCCGCGGTGCCGGGCCGTTAGGGGCGCAACGTACAGGACTGATCGCCCTGGCCGTAACTGCTGTCTTGCCATTTGGTATTCGCTATGGATCCGAGGCACGCATGTACGCCTTAGTGATGGCCTTGTCTACTGCTGGCTATCTACTCGTGGATGCTCTCCTCACAGCGAGGTTTTCTGGAACCCGTCGCTGGCTGAGCTTTCTTGGGGCTGCGTTGCTTGCTTCGGCCCTGCTGTGGACCCACTACTGGTCACTCTGGTTGCTCGCTGCAGTTGGTCTGGTTGCGATCTTTCAAGCTTGGCGGGCATCGAGCCATGAGGGCAAGGTTGGGGCCCGACTGCTGATCGGAGCGCTTCTGCTGGGTGGGTTGAGCTTTGCTCCGTGGCTGCCCACTCTGCTCTATCAGTCTGCGCATACTGGTACCCCTTGGGGAGAGCGCTTTGGCCCCGCTTCTGTGGTGGTGCTGACGATCGTCGATTTCGCAGGGGCGAAGTACGGGATCGCGCATCTGTTTACCTACCTGCTTGTCCCGCTTCTGCTGCTCGCAGCCCTTGCTGTGATCCAGAAGGCTCGTGATTCACAAGGCAGAGCCACGCCGGGATCCGGTGAGCAGGTTGTGCTGACTGGATCTGTGCAGCCACGAATTCGCGCCGAGTTGTTGGTGATCCTGCTGACAATGAGTATTGGATGGGCAGCTATGACTGCTTCGAGTGGAACATTCTCCTCGCGATACGCATCGGGCATCTATCCACTGTTCTTGTTGAGTATTGCGGCCGGTATCGCAGTGATCCGTAGTCCTCGTGGGACGGCGCTGATGCTCGCTGTGGTGGTTCTGATTGGATCCTTTGGGGCGGTTGGGGCCATCGGTGGTGTGAGATCTCAGACGGGCCAGATTGCGGAGAAGATTCTGTCATCCGAGCCAAGTGCTTCGGCTCAGTCACCATCCGTGGTGATCGCATGTCCTGACCAACTCGGCGTCTCGCTCCAGCGGGAGCTCGAGCTTGACCCGAGTGGAGGTTTGAGCAGCAGTGGAGGTTTGAGCAGCAGTGGAGGTTTGGGCAGCGAAGTGATTCCGTACCCGATGGGAGGGGATCCGCGGTTTGTGGATTGGGTGGATTATGCCGACCGGAATTCTGCTACTTCACCTGCGCAGTTCTTGGAAGAAGTCGCTGAGCGAATCCCAGACAATGCCACGGTGTACTTGGTGGAGAGTCCGACCTATCGGACCTTCGAGGGCCAATGCGACGCATTACTTGCCGCTCTCGCAGTGGAACGCGACCAGAGCCTGCTGCTGGCGATTGATGACACGGGGCTAGATGAGTCAGCCAATCTGTGGGCGTTTACGCCTCGGAACTGACAGATTCCGCCACCCGTGACTGCGCTCAATGAGTTGGAAGCAAGTAAGAGCAGTCTCTGGCGCGCTGGTCTCCCTGCTGTGTGTCTTGGCTGGGTCTGGGCACGGCTGTGCATCGCTAGCGGGTTCCTGACTGCGCATCTTCTGGTGGACCGGCTCGAAACTCCTCGCGGATCAGAACAGATTCAGCAGGGATTGTTTACTTGGGACGGTGCGTTTTATCGGGGCTTGGCACAGCAGTGGTACACACGGCCGCTAGGGGGTGCAGGCAGCGGGCTGTCAGGAGAGGAGGCAAGGTTCTTTCCTGTCTACCCGGCTCTAGCGAAGGCTCTAGGCCCGCTCTTTGGCGGTCATGCCGATTGGGCGCTCATCGCTATCAGCAACATCGCTGCTTTTCTAGGAGCTTGGGTTCTTTGGAAGCTCGCAACCGAGGTTCTCCAAGGTCAAGACCAAGGGGAAGCGGCCCCAACACTCGGCCGGTCACTAGAAAGCCGGTCAGTGGGAGATCGGTCAGTGGGAGATCGGTCAGCAGTGCTCATCGCCATCTTCCCTGCGGCATTTGTACTGGCCTTTGCGTATTCCGAGGGTTTGGCTCTTCTTGTCGTTGCCGGAACCCTCTTGGCGCTACACCGACGCAATTTTGTTCTGGCTGGTCTCTTGGCACTCCTTGCGGCGGCTATTCGGCCGGTCGGCGGCCTGCTCTTGGTACCCATCGCGATTGAGTTGCTCCGTGCTCACCCTCGGCCCCGTTGGTGGAACTGGATTATTGGCCTGGGCGGACCATTCCTCGGCTTAGGGCTGGCTCTCATCTGGATTGAACAGTCCACGGGAGAATTACTACTCCCGTTACGTCTGCAGCGGCAGATTCGAGGAGGGTTCCAAGATCCCGTGACGCGGGTACTCGAACCGGTCGGCGAACTCATTCGAGGCAATTTTCGAGATGTCTACAACCTGGGCTTCATGATCGTGTTCTTGTTGCTCTTCATTTTCATGGTGCTCGGCGCACGCAGCAGTGGTCCCAAGCTTCCGATCTCATGGATTGCATACTCAGGGGTATCGCTTCTCTTCATGCTCTCCTCCCAGGTGACGGATTCGCTCGGGCGATACGGGCTTTTGGTAGTGCCGTTCATCGTGGCGCTCGCCCTGTGGGCGGATCGGCGGTGGCGAAAGCTAGCCGTTGGGATCGCATGCTCTGCTGGCTTGATATGGCTGACAAGTGAGGCTCTTCTTGGTCGACTCGTTCCCTGAAATGTGCAGATAGTCAAGGTTGGAACACACTTTTAAAACCGGCTTATGACGAAAAGCCGTCCCAAGGTAGACGCCGGGCAGACCTGACGGCATGAAAGACCACCAGCACTGAGGACGCTCAGCAGCATGGCCACCATCTCAGGACGCACAGCACTCAGGGCGGACAGCCCTAACGTCCGACAGCACTCACAACCACCAAAACACACGGCAAACAGCCCTCACTAATGTCAGTTGGTGCCGTTCGTTTGGCTGCGGGCCTTGGCCACTAGATCCTGTAGTCGGGCTCTGTGGCGGCGAACCGTCGTGTTCGGGCGATAGCGAGACTCATAGCGGCCTCGCCCGGTGCGCCGCACTCGACCAAGGCGCAACTCGTAGCGCAGCACATCGGAGATGACTTTGTTGGGATCGCTCCCGCCAACGGTCAACCCGAGCTGCTCAAGTGCAGCTCGCAGCTCAGCAATGCTGCGTGGGCTCCTAGCCTCAGAGAGCAAAGTCAGCAGGCAATAGCGCAGATTTGCGCCGCGCAAATCATGGGGCCGCAGATAGGGCGCTCGAGGCGAGTAGTTCATAGCGAGAGCCGCATTTGAGCGCCCGACAACACTGCGCTCAACACCGCCGCTCTCAACAACGCGACACCCAACAACACAGCGCCCAACAACACGGCGCCCGACAACACAGCGCCCGACAACACAGCGCCCGATGGGGTTCTTTTCACTTTGGATAAGTTCATCTCGGCAGTCTGTCCAGATTCAGCTCCGATGTCACCGGGGAGCGCAGCCCGCAGACGGCAGCCTTGCGGCTCTACTTTCGTCGTAAGCCGGTTTTATAAACAGTTCGCGGGCCCCTGCCCACCCCGTTATTCAGGCAACCCCGTTATTCAGGCAACCCCGTTATTCAGGCAGCCCAGCAATTCAGTGTTGGCGGCGGGCAACGGCCCAGGTGCCCCAGTGCGCTGTTGAAGCTGTCACCTCGAAGCTGCCACCGAGTTCGGAATCAGCTACCTGCGCTGCGAGTGCCCGAGCAATCCGGTCCGCTGACAAGTAGATCGGGGTTCGTTCTCCGATGGAGTTCACCCAAATCAACACCCCATCGGATGTCAGGACTCGAACCACCTCGTCGGCAAACAGCATCATGTTCACACAGGCCACAGCCGTAACACTCCCAGTGGCGAATGGAAGTGCACTGGAATCCAACTGCAGCCTGCTCGCAAGTTCCTCTGGCAGCCGCTTCAGCATCTCAGCGGACAAATCCCCCGCAAGGACGTGCTCAAAATGCTGTTGCAGCAACACCGTGCCAGACCCAGTTCCAGCTCCAAGTTCGACCACAAGCCCAGAGGGAAGTTCGGAGCGTGTCAACAGATCCTCGAGCACTACCTGACCCCGAGCTCGATTCCCAGACGCTGCCCAACCGGCCGCCATCTCATCGAAGAAACCGGCCACCTGCTTTGCAATTGCGGGCGTCCAACTGCGTGGATCATCTGCTACATCCTCGGTGATCTTCCGCATTGGATGCGAGCTGCCGATATCTTCTGGTGGCTCTCCAACTACCTCAAGCAGGGCAGGCAGGTACTGAACGCCGGCGCCCGTCATACCCCTACTCATACCGGGACTCATATCGGGGCTGAGATCGCCGTTGCACCTCGCATATAGGGCAGCAACAATTCAGGGATTTTGATCGAACCATCCGGCTGCCGATAGGTCTCGACGATTGCCGCCCACACGCGTGGCACAGCTAGAGCGGAGCCATTCAGTGTGTGCAGGACCTCAGTCCCCTTCCCACCTTCGGGCTTGTAACGAAGATTGGCCCGGCGCGCTTGGTACTCCCCGAACCAAGAGACCGAACTCACCTCGAGCCACTGGTCAACCCCTGGCGAGTACACCTCAATGTCAAAGGTGCGGGCTGCCGAATTACCGATGTCACCTGCGCAGAGATCCAATACCCGGTAGGCCAACCCAAGCTCCGCAATCAGACTCTCAGCTCGCAAGAGGATCTCGGCATGTAGGTCCGCTGCCTGTGCCGGAGTGGAATAAGCCAAAATCTCGACTTTGTCGAACTCATGAACCCGCAACAGTCCACGGGTGTCCTTGCCTGCCGAGCCGGCCTCCCGCCGGAAACAGCTGGTATGAGCGCAGAACCGCAGAGGCAAGTCCGCCTCGGCCACGATCTCATCTTGGCCAAGAGAAGTCAGCGGAACTTCAGCAGTGGGAATGGCCCACAGGGCATCTCTATCCACCGCATAGGCCTCTTCAGAGAACTTCGGGAGATGGCCCGTAGCAATCATTGTTGCAGTGCGGACCAATGTTGGCGGGCGCACCTCTTCGTACAGGTCAACATTGCGATCAATCGCTAGCTGGCACAGCGCCCGCACCAGCGCAGCTCCCTGCTTGCGGTACATCACAAACATTGATCCCGACATCTTGACTGCACGCTCAACGTCCAGAATCCCGAGCTGTTCACCAATCTCCCAATGGGGCACTCGTTGACAGTCCACATACGAATCAGGCTGATACTGCTCAACTCGCAGAATCACATTGTCTTGTTCGCCGGCACCATCGGGACAATCTGCGGCTGGGAGATTAGGGATCCGCAGGAGTTGGTCACGGAGCAGAACCTGTAGTTCCTCGGCCCGAGCATCAAGCTGCTTCTCTTCTATGCCAAGCAGCCTGCTTTGCTCCTGAAGCTCCGTGGCCTCTTCTTGGCGTTGCTCGCGGAATAGTTTGCCCACCTCATTGGACAAAGCCCGAACCTCGGCTCGCAGCGAATCACGCTGGCCTGACAACGATCGCAACTCGGCATCGATGCCAGCAACCTCATCAATCACAGCAGTGTCTTGGCCTCGTCTTGCGAGCCCTGCTTTCACCTGGTCAATATCGGCGCGGATCATACGCACATCAAGCATGAGTGGAACCTAGTTGGCATCGCGCAGCAGGCTGAACCTCATTGAGCATCCGTCCCAGAACTGCGAGCGGAACTGTGCCAGAGGCATAGGCGCGAAGTAGCGTCTCCTTGTGTCAGTTATTGCAGAACAATTGAGCATCCAGTACGGCCAGACTGTGGCAGTCGATCAGGTGAGCTTCGAGGCACAAGCCGGTCAGATCACCGTGCTGCTTGGACCAAATGGTGCTGGAAAAACCTCGACGATTGAACACCTTGAAGGCTACCGAGCAGCAAGTTCGGGTTCTAGCAGCGTCTTAGGACTCGACCCCATTACCGATCATCGCAAGCTCACGAAACAGGTGGGGATCATGCTGCAACAAGGCGGAATCCCAACTGCAATTCGACCGCGTGAACTCCTTCAACAATACGCAGGCTTCTTTCCTGACTCCCTTGACCCGGAAGACCTTCTCGCAAGGGTAGGTCTCACGGATCGCTCAAAGACCCCGTACCGGCGCCTCTCAGGCGGTGAACAACAGCGACTCTCGCTGGCACTCGCTCTGATTGGTAAACCCAAGGTGGTATTTCTTGATGAACCAACTGCAGGAGTCGACCTGGAAGGACGTGATCTCATTCGCTCCTTATTGTTGGCATTGCGCCAAGAGGGTGTCTGCGTACTCATCACGACCCATGATCTAGCCGAGACCGAACGCCTCGCAGACAAGGTCATCATCATCGACCACGGAAAGGTCATAGCTCAGGGTTCGCCGAGCGAATTGATGTCGGCTACGAGTTCTGACCACTTGTTGTTCGGCGCCACCCCAAACCTTGACTGCGCCGCACTCAGCGCTGCAGTCGGGTCCCAAGCTTCAGAGACATCTCATGGTGAGTACCGGGTAGAGGCTCCACCCTCGCCCGCTCTAGTCGCAGCAGTCACAAGCTGGCTTGCAGCCCAGAACATCCAACTCACCGATCTGCGGGCCGAACGACAACGCCTCGATGACGTATTCCGCCGCCTCACAGACAGCTCCGACAGCACAGGCAGCACAGACGCATGAAGGCCATTCGTTCTCAAACCCGCACCGAACTAGCACTGAGCTCCCGGCAAGGGGAACAACTCCTTGTTTCACTTGGTATTCCACTACTCATTCTGGTGTTCTTTTCTTCCATTGACCTGCTCCCAACTGGCACCGAGGAGCCCATCGATTTCCTAGCACCTGGGGTCCTCGCCTTAGCTGTCATGTCCACGGCAATGGTTTCGCTAGGAATCGGTACAGGATTTGAGCGAACCTACGGCGTACTGAAGCGCCTCGGTGCCTCTCCTTTGGGTCGCGGGCGCTGGGTCATGTCCAAAATCGCCACCGTTCTCGTCATTGAAGTCATCCAATGGGTCGTGCTGATCAGCGCCTCGATGCTGCTGGGCTGGTCCCCTCCGCTGAGTGGCTGGGTCTGTGCCATTGCGGGTGCACTGCTCGGCACTGCCGCATTTAGCGGTCTGGGACTTCTTATGGCAGGAACATTGCCCGGGTTGGCTACCCTCGCAGCGGCGAACGGGCTGTACCTGATTCTGTTGCTGACCGGAGGAATGATCATTCCGCTCAGCGAACTTCCGGCTCCACTCGCTGCGGTTGCCAAACTCTTGCCCGCTGCGCCCCTTGCCGAGATCATCATCGGATCTCTCACTGTTGGCGGAAGTGTGGCCAGTTGGGCCTGGGTTTCACTTACTTGCTGGGCAGTGATTGCTCCGCTTGCGGCGGCGCTTCTGTTCCGGTGGGAATAAGTTCGGTGGGAGTAGATCCATCAGAACGGACTAACTTGCCGCGGAACTTCGACTTATTCGCTTTGCTTCCAAGTGACCATTTGAAGAAGATCACACCGATGATCCCCCAGAGGTAGAACCCTGTGATGATCTTCATTTGGATACCCGCTAACTGCTGGTCCTCGACCACACTCAAGCCCCAGAGTCGAGGCTCATTGTTGTACCCCTGATACAGAACCGACTCGGCAGTTGTGAGAAATGACGCGGGAATTGTGGGGATAACCGCTAACAGAAACACCAACACGATCTTGAGCGGTGGTCCGACCTGCAACTCGGGAATGGGCCCACAGATGCACATCCAGATGAGTAGAGCAGAGGACACGGCCAGGAAGTGCACGCTGTAATGCATCCAGGCATTCGCTAAGGAGTTGTTGACCACCACGGCAGCGTGCATGCCTGCGGTGAGGAACAGATTCACGATCAGCGCTGGAGCAGGTCGCGCCCAGAAGTACACAAACCGCTTGAACCCACCTTCACCAATTATCAGCCGAGCGAGCCACGTCGGAGTTGCAAGCAACATGACCGGCGGAAAGACGACCATGAGCAAAGAATGTTGCACCATATGCAGCGAATACAGCCGCTGCTCGGCAAGGTCATGTAGCGGGAAATCTGTAGCTACCCAAAAAACGAAGACACCAAAGAAGAACCAAATCTTTTGATGAGTAGTTATAGGTTCTTCACCAGCGGCAACAGCCTTTGGCTGAATCACTCGACTGGCGTACCGACCAAGGGCCAACAGCGCAAGAACCAGCACCCACACTTCAAAGTGAGGAACCCATCCCGGCATTGCTGAACCAGTCATGCTGTCGCCGCCTTCGGAGTTGCCGCGTCAGCCAGCCGGGCAGGGACCGGGCTCAGACGATGTTGCGCAGAACGGTGCGGGTGGATCAATCGGAGGATCGTTGAATTCAGTCGTACCCGAATCAGACCAGAAGTTCATCACGGTCAACGCAACCACATACACAAAAATGGCCACAATCATCCCGGCATAGAAAGTTCGCTTGAGCAGCGGCGAATCATATTTCAGGTGCATGAAGTACAACGCCACAAGAAAGAACTTGATTACCATCAATGCGATGAGTACCGGTACAGCAATCTTCTTGGTATCTGCGTTGAAGATGTCGTCCCACCAGTAGGTGCTCACCTCTAGTGCCGTGAGGGCTACTAGCAAGAAGAACACCTTGAAGTACTGCGCATCAGTGGGTCCATGCGTATGGTGCTCACCCGGGTTTACTGGGGAGTCATCATCAAGTTCGGTTACTGCTGCGCTCATTGAAGTCTCCTCATGGGATGAGGTACACGATCGTAAAGATGAGTACCCACACAATATCGACGAAGTGCCAGTACAGACCGACTACCTCAACTGCCTCAGCACGAATCCGCGTGCCAAATGAGATTGCCAGCATTGATAGCAGCATGATCACACCAACAACTACGTGCACTCCGTGCAAACCAGTGAGAGCGTAGAAGGCTGAGGCAGCAACGTTCGAGGTGAAACCAAGATCATCATTGACCACAAAGTTAGTGAACTCATAGATCTGCCCACCGAGGAACAAAGCGCCGAGCACTGCAGTAGAGGTCAACCACAATCGCAGGCGGGTGAGGTCACCGCGAATGACTGCGTTCACTCCGAGCACCATGGTGAGTGAACTCATCAGCAGAATGAACGAGGTCATCGAGGTGAACGGAATATCGAAATACTCCGACACCTTGTCCGTGTTGCCCGACAAACCAGCGATCTCGCCGGGACGGTTCTTATAGATGAGGTACGTCGAAATCATCCCGCCAAAGAGCAGGCAATCCGAGGCCAGGTACACCCACATTCCAAGTTTCTCATTCGAGATACCAGTTGAGGTTGTATGGATGTCATCGGGGAATTCAACATCCTCGAGGGACTCGTATGCGAGACCACTCATTGTGAGTCGCCTTCTCCAGTGATAGCTCCGGTGGAGCCAGCAGAAGCAGAGACAAGCTCGGCCTCAGCAGTTTCAGGTGCAGCAAGCTCGGTCGCATCAGGCTCGTCCGGTTCGTCATGATGATCATCATGACCATGTCCACCGTCCGGATCAGTGGCTGGCTCCATAACCCAGCCATAGATACCAGCAACGATCAGGATGACTCCTGGAACAGCCCACCAGAGATTGAAGATCAGCCCGTACCCAACAAGAGGCATACCTAGAGCAAGTACGAGTGGCCAATACGAGGGTGAAGGCAGGTGAACGGTAACCGGATCGCTCGACTCGACTACGTCTTCGGTCTTTGCAATTCTGACAAGACGGCCGTTTTCATCGTGGCCATACTTGCGGTGCCAGAACTCGTCAAACTCTTCGACTACTGGAATCTCGGCAAAGTTGTACTCCGGTGTGGGCGAAGGAATCATCCACTCCAGACTGCGGGCATCCCATGGGTCTGCACCAGGATTAACCGGGTTCTTGCGGTGCTTGCGATAGCTGAAGAAGACGTTGCCGATAAAGACGAGAAGCGACAATGCAATGATGAACGCACCGATGGTGGACACCAGGTTCCACATACTAAAACCTTGGACCGATGTGTAGGTGAAGGTTCGCCGCATCATTCCCTGTAGGCCAAGGATGTGCATGGGGCCGAAGGTCAAGTTGAACCCAACCAACATCAGCCAGAAATGCCACTTGCCAGTGCGCTCACCAAGGAAGTGACCGAACATCTTTGGCCACCAGAAGTACAGGCCGCCCATCATTCCGAGTAGTGCTCCACCGAAGAGTACGTAGTGGAAGTGGGCAACGATGTAGTAGGTATCAGTCTGTTGCGTGTCAGCGGGAGCAAATGCGTGCGTCACGCCAGAAAGCCCGCCAATGGTGAACATTCCAACGAGACCGATTGAGAACAGCATCGGCACCGTGAACTTGATACGACCGCCATACATGGTTGCCATCCAGTTCAAGATCTTCACACCAGTTGGTACGGCAATGAACAGCGTGGAGAGTGAGAAGGCCAGCACCGAGAGTTGACCCATGCCCGAAGCGAACATGTGGTGAGCCCACACACCCCAACCCATGAAGCCAATGGCGATTCCCGAACCAACCATGAACGGGTAACCAAAGATGGGCTTACGAGAGAACACCGGAATGATCTCTGAGACCATGCCGAACGCTGGCAACACCATGATGTACACCTCGGGGTGACCGAAGATCCAGAAGAGATGCTCCCACAGGAACGGATCTCCACCCTTCGAGGCATCAAAGAATGCGGCGCCAAACATGCGATCCAAGGTGAGGAGCAACAAGGCCACAGTGATGACAGGAAGTGCGAACACAAGCAACACCTGAACCACAAAGTTCATCCAGGTGAACACGGGCATCTTCATGAGCGTCATGCCAGGGGCACGCATGTTGAGCACCGTTACGGTCAGGTTGACTGCCGAGACTGTGGACCCGATACCCATGATGAGCAAACCAATTGCGTAGAAGTCAATGCCCGTACCCGGCGAGAATGTCACTCCAGCGTTCGGGGCGTAGTTGAACCAACCACCGTTTGCTCCACCACCAAGCAACCACGAGGAGTTGAAGAAGATTGCGCCAGCTAGCCAGATCCAAAGTGAGAGCGCATTCATCCGAGGGAACGAAACATCCCGGGCGCCAATCTGCAACGGGATCAAGTAGTTCGCAAAGGCCGAGGCCATTGGCATAATCACCATGAATACCATGGTGACGCCGTGCATCGTAAAGACTTGGTTGTACAAGTCGGCCGAGAGCAGTTGGTTGCCTGGAACAGACAACTGCAGACGGATGAGCAGCGCCTCAACGCCTCCCACAAGCAAGAAGAAGAACGAGGCAACGCCGTACATGATGCCGATCTTCTTGTGGTCCACGGTGTTTACCCAGGACCTCCAACCGGTGTTTGCCTTCGGACGGGCAAACACACCAAGGGGACTTGGCGCCTCGGGCGCAACCGGGTCGTGTCCGGTGGTCAGTTCAAGCGGACGCTGATCTTCGATAATCGCCATCAGATCAACCTTTCTTTCGGTTCTGCTGAGTACTCATACGTGCATCATTTCGTTCATGTATTTCTACTGAATCGTTCGGGCTTACTTGAGGAAGTGGTTCGTTTAGGGGTGTGATTTAGAAGGGTGAGGGTTACTTGAGGGTGAGGAGGTAGGCCGTGAGTTGCTCAATCTGAGCTTCGCTCAAGTTGTAGTTCGGCATACCTTGGTTGTTATTCGGATCCATTGGCTTCACGTCTTGCGGGTTCCGAAGCCAACGCTTGATGTTGTTGGTATTTGGAGTTCCCTCGGGGATGGCCTGTGCAACCGAGCCACCCTCTTCATACAGGTCTAACAACCCGCCGACGAAATGCTGGCGCATCATGATGTGGGTCAGGTTTGGAGCGTTTCCAGATGCCATCGTGATGGCCACTGTCTTGCCGTAGTCCGGATCCGGAACCGTGTTGTAGGGGTACGGAGACTTAGATGTGGGGGTTACACCATCAATTTGATGACAGTAGGAGCACTGCGCAACGAAGAGTGTTTGTCCCTGCACAGCAAGTTCGTTCTTCGGGTCAGGCTGAGCAGGCGAGGTAGTCATGGCAGTCAGCCAAATCTGGTAATCCTCTGGGGTCAGCGCCTTCACTTGCATGCGCATCAGGCCATGAGAAAGCCCGCAGTACTCCGTGCACTGCCCTTGGAACATTCCCACCTCATTGGCCTGCAGGATGACCTGATGTGTGCGGCCAGGAACGGCATCCATCTTGCCTGATAGTGCTGGAATCCAGAAGCTGTGAATCACGTCATTCGACTGAATTTTGAAGCGAACATCGCGACCAACAGGAATTGCCGCCTCGGTTGCTGTGATGATGTCGGGAGCCCCGTCATTATCAAGGTCGTAGCGGTATTCCCACCACCACTGCTGGCCAATCACCGTTACTTCAAGTGGGTCGGTGGCATCGTCCATCTGCAGAATCGTGTTGACGTTGAACACGGCCAGCACTGCTAGCAGGAGCGCTGGAGCGATTGTCCAACCGAGTTCAAGCTTGGTGTTCCCGTGCAACTGCACGGGCTCACCTTCGCCGTCAACCTCATCTGGGCGGCGACGGAACCTAGTTGCAACAAACACAAGGCCAATCTCGACGAGGATAAAGACCACACCAGCGATGGCAAAGACTGGAACGATCAGATTCTGAATTGCCTGTGACTTGTCCCCGCGAGGGCTCAGGGTTGTCAACGGTCGACCAACAGGAGAACCGATATTGATGACCAGTAGGTACCCAAGCACCAGAACAATGGCCAGACAGATTCCCGTTATGACATATGACTTGCGATTGTTCCGCACGTACAACCTCTCAGTACTCGACTGTCAAACGGTCGAGGCTCGTACTCTCAGCCGATGCTGCAGCCCCGGGGGGCAACGAAGCGATCGAGGAGATTCCTTCTTCTGTTCCTGAATGATGTTCTGACTCTCGTGGACCTGATATTCCTCCGGCGATTCCGCCCGCAAGCAGCAGCACTCCACCGAGCAGCAAGGCGCCTACTAGGACTGAACGCTTGAGGTCTGGCCTGGAGGACAAAAACACTGCCACGCCGAACACAATAACGGCCACCAAGATGATGACAATCGCGGCTCCTGTTTTTGAGACTGCAAGCAGGATCCGAGACATCAAGAACACGATCGCAACGGCACCCACCGTTGCTGCCACAGGGATTTCGATGGGGTACATCAGCTTCTTACGAAGTGCACGGTTGGCCTCTGCGTCATCGGTGGCACGCTCCGACCAAGCCCGGACTGTCCATTCGACTACGACCACGACAAGCCCTAGGGATCCAATGGCGACCAAGAGCCCAGACATCGCTACGCCAACTAGGACCAACCCAAATGAGAATGCACCAACGATGGGCCAGTAGCTGAGTCCCTGAGGAGTCACGACTCGCAGGTCTGCGTTGTCCGAGGTTGTTCCCGGCCCTTGAATCTGAATCAGCGATTCGGCATCGCCATCACGGTAGGCGGTGAGGAAGCCCCCGATGACAGCCATCACACCGGCAAATGACAACAAGATGGAGTAGCCGATCTGGTCACCAACCCAGCCTTTATAACCAAAGGTGAGGGGCCCCACGATGCTGTTGACTAGGCCACCGGTGCTGAGTACTTCGCTCAGGCCGCCATTATTGTTAGCGCCAGTAATCATGCCGTAGGCGAACGCCATCAACAGCCCGACCGCTGCTGCACCGTAGAAGTATTTTGATCCTCTAGTTATCATCTATCAGCTCACTTCTGGATGTAGACGGCGAACCAGATCACCGCATAGAGAGCAACTCCGGCGTACCAGAAGACTGCTGCTGCCCCGATACCGTCGGGCTGACGGCTTGAATACTGCCCACCAAGAGTTCGAAAGGCCATCAGCAGCAAGAACACCAACCCAGCAATCACCATGGCTAGATGACCGAGGGTGACGGCATAAAAGAGCGGACCTTCGGGCTGGGTAATAGCGATTCCAGCTTCTTTGAACAAGAACGTGCTCTGATTGACAAAGGCAATGCCCAGCAGCATCGTGACGCCGATGGCCAAGTAGGTGTGGTATCTGTCATCTCTGCAGATCGACCAGACGGCCCACTGCATGGTGACCACAGACATGCCCAACGTCAGCATCTGCATGTTTGGTTGGGTCAGGGCGAGCTGGTTGTCGGCCAACCAAGCAGCGCCGGCCGCATCACGCGTGGCTAGATAGCTGCCAATCAGAGTGAGCAAGGCCATGGCAACGCCGGCGGCCACAAACACGGTGCCGAAAATCAGTTCACGTCGACGCGGCATGGTCGGTGGCAACGCTGCTGTTGGTGCCACGGCAGCTTGGGGGCTCTCTGGCGGACTGGCCACCTCGGGAGGTGAGAGGGTTGCTGTATCTGACATTACTTGTCCTCCTCTACTGCTTCGCCGGTGAATCGAAAGTCAAGCAGCGGATAGGGGCTCGCTACGATTGTCCTCATGACGAGCGCTTGATCCTCTGGGGAGAGTTCGTCTTGCGCCCACTCGAGAGTAAGTCCCGCTGCGCCAGCACTGGCGGGCTGGCGGGCATGCCCCCTGCTCGTGACAAGCGCAAGCATGAGTCCGAGCAGTGCAGAAAGAGCGAGCACTGCCGCAGCCACAGCTACCCACACGTTGTAGAACGAGAGATTCAGACCAAATCCGGTGAGTCCTTGGATCAGGAACACAGTGGCGAGTAATCCACCCCCAATGAGGCCTGCCGCTATGGCAGCGCTAGCAATGGCTCCAGGTGCCGAGGCTCGAAGCACCACACGTGACCAAGCTGACAGTGCAGAGAGTCCACCGATAAACGCTGCTGAGAGTAGGAACAAGCTCTGTGCCCAACCAAGTCCCGCTGCTTCAAAGCTGAACAAGGTTCCAGAGCCCGTCGTATTCAGCGCTTCAAGAATCCCTGCGAGCATCCCGCCGAGTAGCAGCAAGAAGGCGAGCAGTACGCCGACCAAGCCAGGCGAGACAACAGGTTTCCGGTGACGCAACGTGTCCGCGATCAACCCCAAGAGCCCGAGGACTGGAACAGCGCCGAGGACAACGAATGCAATCCACAGGATGTTCTCTCGGCCACCCGAGGTTTGAGTCCATGCACCAAAGGAGAACACGCCGAACATTGCGATCATTGCTTGAACTGTTCCGTAGCGGGCCATCCTGCGCCCACAGCCCTGCGCCACAAGGTCACAAGAGATGCCGAGCACTGGAATAGCGAGCATGTAGACCGTAGGTGCCCGCAAGAACCAAGCCACACCAACTTCGTAACGAAGGGCAAGGCCTGCTGCGTTTGCCTGGCTGATCTGGCCAAGAAACACATGCGCTGTGGTTGAACCAAAGGTCAGAATCCAAATTGGTGCTGCCACCAACATCGACCAAGAGAAAAACGGCACCCTAGCCAGACTCATGCCTACAGGCCGATGCGAGAGCACAGTGGTGGCAACGCAGACTGCGCCGAGTGAGAGAGCCACCATCATCGAACCCATTGAGAGCATTCCCAATCGGGAGGCTTCCAAGTCGGCTCCCCCGACTCCACCATCTAGTCCCAGACTGATGGCAAAGATGACTGCAGAAACCAACCAGGTCCACAACGACAGCGCCGCTGCTCGGGGAAAGGCAATGGCCTTGGAACCAACCTGCAGGGGAATGAGGCAGATTGCTAGCCCAAGCAGCAGCGGAATTGCGCCCATGAGGACCATTCCAACCAAAGCGCTGTTCCACAGGTTGTCGGTGACATCAAGTGGTCCACCATTACTTAGTGACCTGAGAGCGCCCGTAGCGAGTGCGCCAGCCGAGACAGCCATGAGTAAAAGGGAACCCATGATGAAGGTTCGTCCGATGGCCTCATGCTCGCCAGTACCAATCACTCGTTCAAGAGCGGTCGGGGAAAGTGAGCCTGCTGCTGCAGGTGGGGTATCGGAGCTAGATCTTGTGTCAGTCAGTGTCATGTGTGTCGTGCCCTCGTGAGGCTCCCCCGCAGGAGAATTCCTCAACCAAGTTCGTTATTTTCTGTACCTAGTAGTCATTTCTAGGCACAGCGGTCCAACCGCTGAGGGTTGACCTTACATCGGCCATCGGCCGCCAAAGAAAACCCTCAGCTCACCATCCGTTACGAAGTAGTACGTCAACCGCCATCACTGCAAACAACAAGGTGATGTAGGTGATCGAAAAGGTAAAGAGTCGAATGGCCTTGGCCGGGGATTCCGTGAGCATGACGTCCACTGAAAACCATATAAATAAAGCCCCCAACACCACCGCCGAGGCCCAATACAACAGTCCCATACCGGCCGCCCACCCAAAGAGAAGCGAGCAGAGAAACACCAGCACGGTGTACACCAACATTTTCGAGGTGGTCTGACGAAAAGTTGCCACTACGGGCAACATCGGCACTTCGGCCCGGGCGTAGTCCTCGCGGTACTTGATAGCTAAGGCCCAAAAATGTGGCGGAGTCCAAAAGAACATCAGGGCAAACAACGTCAGCGGGGCAAGGCTGAAGGTGGCAGAAATTGAGTCCGTGACTGCCGCCCAGCCAATCAGAACGGGAATGCACCCAGCGGCGCCGCCAATGACGATGTTCTGGCTTGAGGTGCGCTTCAGCCACAAGGTGTAGACGAATACGTAGAACAAACATGCAGATAAGCCGAGGACTGCTGAGAGCGGGTTGACGATGGCCCAAAGCCATACAAACGCGAGGGCCTCGATTCCAATCGCAAACGTAAGCGCCGCCCTTGGGGTGATCAACCCGGTGACGAGTGGGCGCTCTTTGGTCCGGTCCATCACTGCGTCGATGTCTCGATCCACGTACATGTTGATCGCATTCGCTCCGCCCGCAGCGAGCGAGCCGCCGATCATCGTGGCCAACATCAACCACAGCGGCGGCATTGCACCCTCTGCGACCACCATTGTGGGAATAGTGGTGACTAAGAGAAGTTCAATGATCCGCGGTTTGGTCAGTGCAACGTAGGCAGAGACTCGGGTGCCAATCGATACAGGGTGAGAAAGTGCCGGCGCAACCATGACATCTTAAAGGTACGTCCCACAGCACCCCGCGAGCCAACGCGGGTCACAAGTTGCAGATTGAGCAGGTCTGTGAAGGCAAGGGTGGAACCTCCCTGTTCTAATCTGGACTACATGAGCGTGGCGAAGTGAACAACAACTCTCAGGTCGATCAAAGCAGCGGCGAACGCTTTACGCTCTCTGCGCAGGCCTATCGCAAGGTCGCAATTGTTGCCCTGGCACTCATTGGAATCATCGTTGTGACTGGTGCTGCCGTTCGCCTGACTGGCTCGGGGCTTGGTTGTGAGGACTGGCCGAACTGTTCCTCAACTGAGTTCGTCGAGTTTGGCAATCCCAACCAAACAATCGAGCAGGTCAATCGTCTCTTTACTGGTCTTGTGTCCGTGGCAGTCATCGCTGCCGTGCTGGGCTCGCTTCGTCGGCGACCGTATCGCCGAGATTTGGTCTGGTGGTCAGCTGGCCTAGTGGCCGGAGTGATCGGGCAGATCGTCCTCGGCGGAATCACTGTGTTGGTAGACCTCCACCCTGCCGCTGTCGGCGCTCACTTTTTACTCTCCATGCTTCTGGTCTCTGACGCGACAATCCTGGTTTGGAAAGCCAGCCACGAAGCTGGCCCGACCCGCCCTCGGGTTTCGACTGCAAACCTCAACCTGTCTCGGGTTGCAGTCGCTACGGCCGCACTACTCATGGTGACCGGTCCAATCGTGACTGGTAGCGGCCCTCACGCTGGTGACCAAAAGTCCCCGCGATTCGATCTGCTCATTCCAGATGTAGCTAGAGTCCACAGCCTCAACATGTGGCTCTTTCTCATCATCTCGGTGATCCTCCTCGTACGACTGGGCCGAGCAAAAACTCCCTCTGACATTCTGCGGCGGGGTTACTTCTTACTCATTGTGATTCTGATTCAGGGAGGGATTGGCTATACGCAGTACGAACTGGGCATTCCCGCTTGGCTAGTTCTTGCACATATTGCTGGGGCAACTCTGCTTGTCGGCACTGTGTTGTGGTTTCATCTTGGACTATCAAGCGTTATGGCGACAGACTCGGCTGCCACCGAATCACTGACCAGTCGCATCCCCGGCCAGTCAGAAGAAAGTCTCAGTCCCACATGAGCACCACTGCAAGATGAGCACTACCGCGCCGCTCGAAGTCATGGAGCCCGATACGGGCACAGACTCTGAGACTGACGCGCCGTGGGTGGTGCTGGTCTGGAACGATCCGATCAACCTGATGTCATATGTCACGTTTGTTCTGCAAAAGCTTTTTAGCTACTCCAAAGCCGAGGCCGACAAGCTCATGATGCAGGTTCATACCGAGGGCAAAGCGGCTGTTTCTCACGGCACGCGTTCCGAGGCCGAGAGCGATGTATTTCGACTGCACGAGCATGGTTTATGGGCAACCATGCAACAGGACTGAGGGCAACCAAGATGGGCCTGTTAGACGGTGTGTTTGATCCACCATTCCGAAAGCGTCGCAACGGCCGCTACACCGTGAACCTGTCCGAGGGGGAACGGCAACTTATTGAGGACCTTGCGCTAGACCTGCGAGAACTGCTGACTACCGATAGTCCGATGCTGCAGAGGCTCTTTCCGCCGCCTTACGGCGAAAACGAGGAGCGCAATCAGGGCTACTCGGCACTAGCTGGGTCGGAACTCGTCGAGCGTAAGTTCGCTGCACTTGATGTGGTCACCGGCACGATCTCGGCCGAGGACTTATCCGAAGAAGAAGTCGAGGCCTGGATGCGCTCGATCAATGACATCCGTTTGGTACTCGGCACAGTGCTTGGCGTTTCAGAGGATCAGGGATTCGAACCATCCGATGAGGCCACGCAAGCGCTGCACGACAATTACGAGTACCTCGGCATGCTGCTTGAACGCATCATTCGGGCCCTCTCGAACTGAGCAGAAACTGCGCAAAGTGAAGGATTGGAACTTCTGGTCTTTGGACCTCTGCGTGCTGCCTGCTACTGTCGCAAAGTCCTCCCATGGGATGAGCCCCCATCGTCCAGCGGCCTAGGACGCCTGCCTTTCACGCAGGTAACACGGGTTCGAATCCCGTTGGGGGTACGCAGTACCAAGTCAGTACAGCAATACAGAAGTACAGCAATACAGCAATACAGCAAGACAGCAATACAGCAAGACAGCAGTACCAAATACATGAAATGCAATCTCTAACAATTCAGTAACATGATTAGTTCGTGGTCCCGTGGTGCAGCCTGGAGTGCACGCCGGCCTGTCAAGCCGGAGGTCGCGGGTTCAAATCCCGTCGGGACCGCAACAGCTACTTCTCACCGGTGTATTCCGGTGGGAAGTAGCAACCGATCAGAGGTGTGTCACGGGGGAAACCCCGAGTCGGGCCGCTGTCCGGTCGGGTAGCTCAGTTGGCAGAGCGACCGCCTGAAAAGCGGTAGGTCCGGGGATCGACGCCCCGCCCGACCACAACACAATTCCAAGCAAATACCTGAATTCTGGCGCCTGTAGAGGCGCCTTTATTCTTTTTCGAAACCCATTTACTTGGTCGTTCTGGGTGGCTATGAGGCACTAATTCTGGGATGAGCGTGGGATATCGGCGACCCGAGCAGGTGCACGGGTCGGTTCTTGGAAACGGCTGATCGTGTCATCTTGATCTCCTGAGATGGGGGCTCGGTTGCGGGCACTGCTACTTGGTCTGCGACCAGCGTAGAACGCGGCACCGACACTCGGTCAGGGAAGACCGGGTTTGGGAGCCGTGATTGGTCTGCCGGTAGATGTATTTCACTCGCTTACCGTGGGGTCATCAGGCTCGGTTGACTCACCTCATCGACCCGTTGGGCACGTAATCGTTGAGAGAATTCAGGAGCGGTAAAGCGGAACTACTCGTCGACTTCCTTGAGACCATCATGGCTGCGACGCGTCACGTCGGCGAGAAAGTCGTTCTAGTCGACACCCTGGACGACTCGTCCCGCTTGTTTGCTTCTCCATCAACTGCAACGGCAGTGGTTACGGGACGAAACTCCAATGGCAGAACGGAATGGAATGTTCAAGGATCAGGGAAATCGTATGCCTACTGGCAAACCGAGAGCATCGACAGTGCCCTATCAGAGGACCCGCAGTAAGCAACCCCGGATGGCTTGAGCAACGAACTCAGCGAACCACATCAGCCTGACCTCTGGGTTGGTTCGAGGTTTGCAAAGTGTTTTGTGGTGATGAGTAACTGTGTATGAGAGACTCTCTGGAAATCTTTGGGAGAGGAACCCGATATGCGCCGTGTAAGTGGTCTTTGTGTTGTTGCCGTTTTTGCTTGTGGGCTCCTGGTCGCTGCGTGCGCTCCTGCAGTAGTACCGCCTAGTAGTTCGACGACGACCTCAACTTCGACAACTTCCTCGACTACTAGTTCAACTTCAACTACTTCGACAACATCAACAGTTCTGCCTGTTCCTACTTCAACTGAAGTAGCAGCCGGCATTAACCACACGTGTGCGATTGTTTCTGGTGGTGCGGTAAAGTGTTGGGGGTACAACATCCACGGGGCGCTGGGTGACGGAACCACCCAGACGGCACCCCCCTACGGTTCGAATGTGCCGGTTGATGTGGTTGGTGTGTCGGGTGCTACCCAAATCGCAGCCGGGTCTTACCACACGTGTGCGCTGGTTGCGGGTGGTGCGGTGAAGTGTTGGGGGTACAACAACGTCGGGCAGTTGGGTAACGGGACCAACATCGATTCGAGTGTGCCTGTCGATGTGGTTGGTGTGACAGGCGCAACCCATGTCACAACCAAGAACTACCACACGTGTGCGGTTGTGTCTGGTGGTGCGGTGAAGTGTTGGGGGCAAAACAATGGGTTGTTGGGTAACGGAACGAACATCAATTCGAATGTGCCGGTTGATGTTTCTGGTATCACGGGTGCTACCCAGATCTCAGCGGGCGGCTCTCACACGTGTGCGGTGGTTGCTGGTGGTGCGGTGAAGTGTTGGGGGTGGAACCTCTGGGGGGCGCTGGGTAACGGAACGAACATCAATTCGAGTGTGCCGGTTGATGTGGTTGGTGTGTCGGGCGCAACTCAGATCTCAGCCGGCGACGCTCACACATGTGCGGTGGTTGATGGAGGTGCAGTCAACTGTTGGGGGCACAACGCTTCCGGGCAGTTGGGTAACGGAACTGGTGGCGACGGAACCACAAATAACAATTCGAATGTGTCTGTTGCTGTAGTGGGTGTAACGGGCGCAACCCAGATTTCGGCCAATGGCCACACGTGTGCGGTTGTTGCGGGTGGGGCCGCCAAGTGTTGGGGGTACAACGGCTACGGGCAGTTGGGTAACGGAACGAACAACTCCTCGAATCTGTCCGTTGATGTGGTTGGTGTGTCGCGTGTTACTCAGATTTCAGCGGGCAGGTATCACACTTGTGCGCTGGTTTCTGGTGGTGCAGTCAACTGTTGGGGCGAAGGCCAAGGCGGGAGGCTTGGGCGAGCGGAGGTACTGGGTTCAGAAGTGCTTGCGCCAGTTGACGGCACTGGTATTACTGGTGTGACTCAAATTGATGCCGGGGGACAGAATACTTGTGCGATTGTTGCTGGTGGTGCGGTCAAGTGCTGGGGTAACTACAGCAGGAATATCTCGATACCAATGGAGTCTGTGTCTGGCATTTCGGGCGCCACCCAGATCGCAGTCGGGAACGGCCACGTGTGTGCGCTTGTTGGGGGTGGCGCTGTCAAATGCTGGGGGAATAACGAACTGGGGCAGTTGGGTGCCGGGATCACCGAGGCATACTCATACGTGCCACTCACGGTGTCTGGCATTTCGGGCGCCACCCAGATCGCAGCGGGCGAATCTCACACGTGTGCGGTTGTAGCTGGTGGCTCTGTCAAATGCTGGGGAGTCAGGAAATTCCTAGCCAGGCCTACGATTGTTTTAACGACGGATGATGTGCCGGGTATTTCGGGTGTGACACACATTGATTCATCGGGACAGAATACTTGTGTGATTGTTGCAGGTGGGGCTGCCAAGTGCTGGGGTAGCAACGACAACGGGGAACTCGGAAATGGCGTAGCTGCGTCATTCGGCTGTTTCGGTTGCGCAGATAGTGCAACTCCTGTTGATGTCTTTGGCCTTACGGGTGCAACTCAGATTGAAGTTGGCCCTGGCAGTTCCTGTGCGTTGGTTGCGGGTGGGGCTGCCAAGTGCTGGGGGTCCAACTACTACGGGCAGTTGGGTGACGGCACTACTACGAATCGTCTGACTCCGGTTGATCTAAGTGGAATATCTGGTGCAACGCAGATTACGAGTCAGTGCGTGTTGGTTGCGGGTGGGGCTGTCAAATGCTGGGGGGACAACCGCAACGGGCAAGTTGGTGATGGGACCACCACCGACAGGTTGCTGCCGACTGCCCTGTTGGGTCTCTCGGGAGCAACCCAAATCGCAGCCAGCGGCATACATTCGTGTGCTCTTGTTGCGGGTGGGGCTGTCAAGTGCTGGGGGTCCAACAGTGCGGGGCAGGTGGGATACTCAGGAAGCGTGACTCCCCTGGAGGTGCCGCTCTCGGGCTGATCACATCACGGTAACGCTTGGGATGTTGCGGGGTTTGCCGGGGCTAGCCTGATGTGCGTTTGTGGGGGATTGCCTGTGGTTTGGGGTTGTGGTTTGGTTTGGGATTGTGGTTTGGGTTGGGTTGTGATCGACCCTAGTTGTGGCATTGGCGTGAACAGCTTGACTAAGTTAGTTGGGTTGAATCGCACTGGGTTTCTTGGAGATGATGTGCCAAACCCAGTGCGATTCAGTCAGGCATCTTTGATGTTGCGCGCGAAGGGCTCGATGACATCGTTGAACAGATCGACTCCGCAACAAGCCGCCACCAGCAGCTCGGACTCTCTACCGGGTACTGATCCAAAGCAGGTTTCACCAGAGAATCTGCTGCTCATTGAAGCACCGTTCTGAGACGGCGAAACGGAAGCGGTCAGCCACAGACCCTTAAAGTAATAGGGAACTGCCCTCAAATATCCGCTTATGTTTGTCAAAGAGTTGGCGTTAGCGTAACGTCTCGGATGGGGTGCAGTGGTCGTTGGCCACATGTGAGGGGAAAGAGGACTTGATGTCTTCATACAGGCATGTTTCTGTTGTCGTGTCGATTTTTATTGCTCTGGGTTTAGTCGTTGCTGGTTGTGCACCCACAGCGAGCAGCGCGAAGCCTTCCGGAACGATCGCGCTTGAGGGCGGCAAGTCGGCTGTGAACAACCTCAAGATCGTTCTGAACCTCTCGCGATCGGCGCACGTTCCTGAGATGCGCGTCGTTGATGGAGCCGATCCCACGAACGACGCTTGGCGACCCTTTTCATATTCGCTCCCTTGGGACCTCCCAGACACGGGGCAGGGTACACGAATCGTATCGGCACAGTTTCGAGACGAATCTGGAAATGAGTCCGAGGTCGTAACGCTCAGACTCGTCTTCGACACCGTCCCGCCCGTGATTGTAGTTACTAGCCCTGCACCGGGCGGCCTTATTGACGTTTCCCACGGCGAGCTCGCTGTGGCTTCTGGTTCAGCAGACGATCCAGCCAGCGGAGTTTCATCGATCGACGTCGTCGCTCCCGACGGGTCGACTACGCCAGCTACCCTCGGATCTGACTCTGAGTCCTGGACGACCCCCATTGCTGCGCCAACTTCTGGAAAGTTTACCTACAATTTCAGGGCCACAGATGGCGCAGGAAACACGGGCACCACGCCGGTGTCGTTGGACATCAAAGCGATGCCGCCAACGCTTGGGACCGTTGTTCGACCATCGACGTGGGAACTGACTTCCGAGCAGAGGGCCGTCCTCAGCAGCGTCTCGGCAACCAAGGTCGTCATTTCCGGCGACGTTCGGCCAGCCTCTGTTGCAAAGACAGCGCTGATCTCAGCAGCAGTTCCCGGAATTGCCGAGGACGGGCTCTTGCGTTCGATCGCCTCTGTTACCTTTGATTCAGAGGCTGACGAGACCTTAATCACGACATCGGATGCGAGCCTCGCAGATGCTTTCGCTCAGTTCAGTATTAGCGCTCCAACCGTAGGACTTAGCCAAGCCGCGCGCCTTCCTGCAGTAGTGAGCGACGCGTGTAGTTCGTTCGGAACATCCAAGGCCGTTCGTTTCGAGACAGCACAGTCAAGGTCGCTGAGCGCAGAGGGTGGCCCAGCTGATGTGGCGTCCGTTGCCATCAAGGCAGAAACCAAGACGGTCGTGTACGCCGATCTCGATCTCGCCTTCAAGATGGGCTTTGTGCCGAAGGTAACTGGTTCTCTCAACGCTGGCGCGATGGTTTGTGGAACATTCGGCGTGAGTTCGGGCGCAAGCTTCAGCAAGACCTTCGGTTTCGGCTCGGTGTACCTCCCGTTTGTGTGGTTCATCGGACCTGTGCCGATCAGAATTCGGCTAGAGGGCGGACTCAGTGTGGATGCCCAAGTGTCGGGGCCGAAAGCATCGGTCACCTCGCACGTCGGGTTCGAAACAGAGTTCCCCATTGGTGGCTCGCCCCGGTTCTCGTTCCCTCGTGGTCTTACCGGTCAGGCTGAGTCATGGTCCGGGGGATCAGTTTCGCTGGCGGCTTCGGTGGGCTTGGTCCTCAACGCCGCCGATACTATTGAGACGAAATTAGTGAACTTGAAGGCGGGTCCGGAATTTACTTACGACGCGAACGAGCGCAAAGCGGAAGTATGCGCCAAGATCACCCCATCGTTTTCACCAAGTCTTGAGTTGAAAATCCCCCTCACTTCCAAGAAGATGGTGGTGTTCTCCGCAGAGTTCAAGCCGAATCCTCTTGTCGGTCCGTGTGCCACGATCTGGCGATCGGCCACCCCGGGACCAACGACGACAACAACAACAACACCCACCCAGGCGTCATTGACCGGCAACATTGCGAGGGAGTCAAACGGGAACGCCTGGTACATCGACAAGCGCAATTGGCGGCACTGGATTCCTGACGGCGGAACCTATGAGTGCCTTGTTGCGCAAGGCAAACGGGTGGTTGCTGCGTCATGGGAGAGCGACCTGAAGGGCCTTGGGGACGACGCCGTCGAGGCGAAGTGTGTCCGGGCAAAATCTGGGGACATCATCAAAACGAACGACGGAGACAGCTATCTAGTCGAACCCAATTTCAGTCGACGATGGATCGCTGATGGCGGGACTTTCATGTGTTTGGCTGCTAACGGCCATGCCGTGGTTGATGCTGTGCCGCGCTACTTCATTGAAGACATGGCGAAGGCTGCGGACTATTCATGGTCGTGTTGGAACGCTACGGCAGCGAAAGGAAAGGTAGTTCGGGCCGATGATGGGTCGTCGTGGTACGTAGACCTCCGCGGTGGCCGACACTGGATACCCGATGGCGGAACTTACCAATGTCTCGTTGCCCAAAAGGGCGACTACGGCAACGTGATCCCGAAGGCATGGGTCAACCCCTTGACTCAGTACGAGAATGCCCAATGCGTCCAGGCGAACCCTGGCAACATCATCAAGACGAATGACGGTGACAGTTATCTGCTCGAATCCAGTACCAGCAGGAGACCGATTTCGGACGGCGGAACCTACATGTGTCTGTGGTCAGAAGGGCGTGCTGTCGTAGGCGGAGTCCCCCGGTACTACATCGACGACTTGCGGCAATCATCGAATATTGGTGGGCAACAATGCATCGTCAGGGGACCTGGTGGTGATGCCCATTTCATCAACAACGCTGGCCAGCGCGAGTGGATTCCAGACAGCCCAACATATGACTGCGAGGTGGGAAGAGGAGTGCCGGCACGGTCGGTGAGTCAAGCATTCATCGACGGTACCTCTCCGACGGGATGGCACTACTGCCTCAACCAGTCGCTGTTCCAAGGGAAGGTTCTTACCCACAGCGATGGTGACAGTAGCTACGTCCATCCCGACAACACTCGGACGTGGATTCCGGATACCGCCACCTATAGCTGCCGGATGAAGCAAGGAAAGCAAGTTGTCCAAACCCGGTGGCGCGAGTACGTCAACAGCTTCCGCAACACCGGTTGGGACTACTGCTTCGACATAAACGTGTTCAAGGGAAAGATTGTCACGCACACCGCTGGTGATCACCACTATGTCGGCTATGACGGCATTCGGCACTGGATCCCCAACAACACCGTGTATCAGTGCCTCAAATCGCGCGGCGTCGCCGAAGTGACTACCCAGTGGCGCGAGTACATCACCGCGATGACCGAGACGACTTGGGCAGCATGCCCCTAAGCCAGCAGCACGAGACGGACCGTCAGCCGCTTCGACGCGCCCGAAGCGAAGGGAGTCTCGGATCAGGGGGTTTCCAATGTGCAACATCGCGTACCAGGCCCAATGTCGTCAATCTCGCGCTCTCGCGCCAAGCACACTTGGACAGATTGAGACCAGATGATCGGCTGCTCGGTGGCGAGATTTCGTCGAAAGGTCATATAGGTGTGACTCCTCACGCGACGAGCAGGAAAGTACCCGCATCGTGATAGGCCGCGGCGGTGAAGGCTTGCAGGGTTCCATATTTTTTGGCGGGTCTCGACCTGATTTGTCAAGCCGTTTAGCCCTGATCGGCGTGGCATTTTCGTTTTTGCTTGTCCTCACTGGATGCACGCCGGAAACAGCTGTTCCGCCTGGAGGATCGATCACAACCACAACTGCCTTAGCAGCGACGACAACTACGACTACGAGCGTCCCTAGCGGAAATGTGTCGGTCTTGCTGACGACCGGCGATCGATCCAAACTCCTTTCTAGTGAGCCGAGCGTGGCGCTGACCGCTGTGCAACCCGGTCACACCGCATCGATCAACATCAATGCTGGCATCGAGTACCAGGTCATGGATGGGGTCGGAGCTGCGTTGACCGATTCCGCAGCAACAGTGCTCTCGACGAGCCTCACGCCGTCGGCGCGGGCCGAGCTGATCGCTCAGTTGTTCGGGCCTGACGGGGCACGACTGAACTATCTGAGAATCCCACTATCTTCGACCGACTTCTCGACAACTGACTATACGTACGACGATGTCGCGTTGCCGGGATCTGACCCTGCCCTTGCGCATTTCAGCATCGCCCACGACGACACCTATGCAATTCCACTTCTTCAGCAAGTGAAGGCAGCCAACGGTGGGCTACGACTCATGGGTTCCTCGTGGTCCGCCCCCGGATGGATGAAAACCGGAAACATCACGACCAGCCGAAAGGGGCTCATCGGCGGCACTCTGGCACCTCAACATGTGGGCACCTACGCGAAATACCTTCGAAGGGTCGTTACCGAGTACGCGGCGCGCGGACTTCCGCTTGACACTCTCACGCTACAGAACGAGCCGGCCTATTCGCCGACGGATTACGCCGGAATGTTGCTGTCGCCGTCGCAGGAGGCGGAGCTAACAATCGCGACAGGGCGAGAGCTAGCAGCGGTCGGATCCTCAACGAAACTACTTGTGCATGATCACAACTGGGACCTTGGAGGTCGTGCGAGTTCGGTGCTTAGCGATGCGGTAGCTTCGCCGTACATTGATGGAACTGCTTTCCATTGCTATGGAGGTAATCCCTCGGCGCAATCGACGATCCACGATGCTTTCCCGTTGAAGTCGGTCTTCTTCACTGAATGCACAGGGACGTTTTCAAGCGGCGACTTTGCTTCGAACTTGTTGTGGAACACCAATGTCCTGTTGATCGGGGCGACGCGTAACTGGGCGAAATCTGTTCTGCTCTGGAATCTTGCGCTCAACGAGACCGGGGGACCCCGGATCGGTGGATGTTCAGATTGCCGTGGTGTCGTGACAATCAACTCGGCGACCGGAACTGTCACGAAAAACGAGGAGTACTACGCGCTTGCTCAGTTCGGTCGCGGCGTTGACCCAGGAGCGAAACGCATTGACTCCACCCAGCAGGTAGGTTCCGTTCGCAGCGTCGCATTCGTAAACCCGGACTATTCTCGAGTCCTGCTCGTGTCCAACGACGCGACGTACACCTCGCCGTTTTCGGTTCGCGACGGCGCACAGACGTTCAGTTATGCGCTTCCACCAAGAAGTGTCGCCACATTCAGGTGGGGATGAAACAGATTTCACAACAGAAGGAGATTTCAGTGCGTTCAATGAAGCATATAAGTAAGCCGATACTGGTTGGTTCGGTGTGTATTCTCAGTTTCTTGGCAGCGGCATGTGCGCCAGCGCCCCCCGCCGCCGCGCCCCCCGCTGCTGTCGTTGAGGTGGTTGCCACTGCCGGAGTTCGGTCTGCGACGTTGGTATTCGCGGATCCAGTGCAGAGTGGTGCGCCGATCACTTCGTTTGATGTGTCCGTCAACTCTGAGCCTGAACAGACGTTGCCGACCGACCGTAAGGTAACCGGACTGACAGAAGGTGCGAGCTACTCATTCCGAGTTCGTGCCTGCAGTTCATCGGGTTGCGCTTTGTGGTCTCCGAAGAGCAACACAGTTATCGCACTGTCGCCTGTCTCGGCCCCTGGCGCAGTCACGGCCGTATCAGCATCGGCTGGCAACCAATCCTCGACGTTGACATTCTTGCCCCCTGAGGACGGCGGATCGGCAATCACGTCCTATGAGGTGTCGATTGGTGGAGCGGCGGCGCAGGTCCTTTTGTCGACAAAAATCGTTAGCGGACTAACCAACGGCACTGAATATTCGTTCCGAGTCCGGGCTTGCAACCTCGTTGGGTGCGGCAGCTATTCCCCAGTTAGTAACACGGTAACGCCATTAACGGTGCCTTCTCCCCCAGGGGTAGGTTCGTCGGTCTCAGGGACGACGATCTCGTGGAGTTGGAACGTTCCAGCGGGCAATGGTGGAGCGGTGACGTCCTTTGAGGTAAGGCTTGATGGCGCAATCGTGCAAGGCGGCCTTGGAACCAGCTTCAGTCGAGCTTTCGGGTACAGCGAAACTCACACGCTTACTGTTGTCGCAAAAAACACCGCCGGTGCGGGAAGTGCGGGCTCGGCCTCGGGTAGAACCGTTGATCCGCCGCTTCAGCCCACCGTTTCGATTTCGTGGGACAGCATTGCGGTCGGCTCGAGCCCGTATGTGATCACAACGATCTCAAACTTCCCGGCGAACGCGTCTGTAACCCTTCGATGCAAAGAGAACACCTCGTTCGTGTTCCCGGCGTTCACGGTTAGCACCAACACGGGCAACTACACCTATCGAAAGTCCAACAACCAAGCCGTCTGTTATCAGCAACGCGGCATTCCAACATATGTCTCTGCGACGGTGAATGGCACGACCTACAACTCAAACACCATCTCGTAATCAAAGGGTCGTCTTGGCGGAAGATCCGCCGAGACGACCTCAAAACCCAGCGCATTCCCTTGCCACAGGGATCCGATGGGTGCTCAGCCAAAAATGATGGCTCTTCACCCCCGACACGCCGGTTGGTTCACCCTGACCGCACGCACGAGAATGGGTGGGCACAGCCAGAGCGCTGACATTGAACATGGCGAGGCGCTGTGATGATGTCTGGGTTCGATTCCCGCTTCGGTGCATGCACGCAAACTCTCTTTCGACTGAGGCGCCTGAGCTTTCAAACTCAGCGAAAATGAAACTGGAATCGACACTCAGACTCCACAGCGCATCCTCCGTTGCGCCGTTAGCCGGGTGCGGCACTTCGCCGACCGATACCGATCCCGCATCCGACATCGCGTTCGAGCCCGTCTGCGCCGGGCCTCCTCTCTCGTGCGCCTGATTTGTCTAAGCGCGCTCGTGGTGGGCTGCGGCCAGGCAATGAATCGCACAGTGTTTGGGACCGTCGGACGGGCTAGCTGTTTTGAAAGCTTGTTCAGCTTTAGCTGTCAGTCCTTTTATGGCGCAGCGTTCTAGCTAGGTCCTGTGATCTTTAGCGGGACGGTTGCGACTTTTAAGGACCCACGTATTGGAAAGCTCGTGACCATGCTGTCGTACCAGCCAATTCCTAATTCGCTCGCGTTTCCAAACGAAGGCTGAGCAATCGCCGCGTAGCAACCAAACCGTCTTGACCCGAAGGAATCGTCACAACCAGGAAGTCGAATCGATACCGGCTTACTCCACGGCCCAGCAGGGCTTGAGGCAACGCGAATCTCCATAATGTCTATCCAAGCGGGCCATGGGGTGTACGCCATGAGGTAACTCGAACTCACTGGGTCTTGCGATACCGAGAAACTGCCCGGCGGGATCGGTGCGTACACCCGCGTCGGTAGCTCAAGATCTACTGGCGGAGCGGAACTGTCATAGCTTTCACCGTTCCAGGGCTTGTACGAGTCGGGATCGGCAACATCAGCAAGGGTGGTGCGCGCTACCGAGCACGGCCCTGAACCCTTCTTAGCGGGCACTGTCTCTGATTGATCTTCACAACGGTAAGCAAACACGGTGTCGTCAGGTCCTCGTAGCGAGGCAATGCCGTAGGACAAATCCTTGAAGAGTTGTTGATTCAACATGGTGACTTGGATCGGTGAGTCGATCGGCGGTGAGCTCGGGTCGTACCACCACTCGGCCACCGACATTCCCATCCCCGAGAGAACCGGTGCCGAGTTGTCATCGCCTATGAGGCAGACATTCATCAGCCAGATAATGACTCGATCGAGCGAGCCGACTTGTTCGACGACTGCAGAGGCCGGCCACATTCCTTTGCGTTGGGTCGGATCCGGGCACTCCGGAAAGTCCCCGGTCGGAGTTGCGAGAGCTACAGGCTCACCCGACACCGGGTCGGCAAAGTCGCGAGTAACTGTTGGTTCCAACGCTGGTGCCCACGAGGCGGTGCCGATAACAAAATATTTAACAGCCCCCGTCTCGTCCCGTGCGGCAGTATCACCGAAAAGCCAGAGCACAGAATCATCTGTCAGCCGAACGCTCAGCCCAGCGTCCCTATCGATTGTTGCTAATGGCGAGCCTGCCACTGGCGCCACGCTGACCGGCTCAGAAACCTTGCCCTTGATCTCAATCGATGATTGCTCGGTCTCCGCCCGACAAAGCGTAGGTTCAGAATCACAAGCAGCATTCGGTGCTGCTGCGGTCGTGGTGGGCGCTGACCCATCAACTGGCTCAGCAGGAGTAGCGACTGAGGACTCTGCGGTTGAACATGCTGCGCCAGTGGCGAGCAGCAGAACGAGCGCACACCACCGCATCACTGACACCGCACTACCTCACGCCGCACTACCTCACGCCGAATCATTGGACGAGTAAGCATCATCCGCCTAGCAGGACAGGGTTCTTGCAGGCCTTGTTCGAACCCGAGCTGCTAGTCGAACCCGAGCTGCTAGCCGAACCCGAACCGTTGAATGATCGCAGAATGTTTTCGGCACCCGGTGCTAGCTCAGCTATTGGCACTGGCCCATCTGATGCTTTTACCGGTATCTGAATCAGTGATTTCCGATCGAAATTTTCAAGTGACGCTCGTAATTGCAGCGCATTCGCAGGCCAAGTGCCACCGTCGACTTCAACTGCATCGCTTACTGCCCAGAGCAACTTGTGAGTAGCTATGGGATCTGTCCACTTCAAGGCGAGCCCTTTTGATAGACCATCGAGAACTTCCGCAGCCCGCTGTGATCGCATTGAACTTCGGATCGGATCTGGACCCCACTGACCAACGAATTCAGACTCAATATGCCGGGCGCGCACGTAGCTCAGGGCCTCCCTACCACTCAAGCGCGTCGTCCCTTCTGGAATAAACAAACCGCTTCCATCATCACGCAGCGGGACATCTGAGGTGACCTCAACTCCACCAGCTAGGTCGACGAGTCCTGCGAGCCCCGAGAAGTCAATGATGACAACATGATCAACCCCGATCCCAAGCGAGTTACACAGTCCGTCCGCAATAGCCCCAGTCCCCTCTTGCAACATTGGCGCTAAGCGTTCTGGCCCTTTGTCTTTACGAAACACAACCAGATCTCTAGGAACCGCGAGAGCTTTAGTTGACCCATCGTCCAAGACTCGCAAGACCAAAATAATGTCGGCTCGACGACCGGGGATTTCGGCTGCGGTCCCAAAGCGGTCCCTATCTGCGGTTGGAATATTGGTTCGCTCATCCGAACCCAAAAGAAGATACGTCGTACCCCCCGCAGGCGAACCTGGCAGCGCAGCAGATGTTCGATCGATTCTCAACGCAATGACACCCGCATAGGCGATCAGCAAGAAAAAGAGAACTGCGACAGCAAAGAGAAATGGCCATCTCCGGATCTTGTTAGATCCAGAGATGGCTTTGTGCTTCAACGGCTCTTTGTCTCGCCCGGTCGAGGTCACGTCTTTTGGTGCTGATTCTCTTGGGTTCTCATCACCACCACCTTGATCTCAGCATGAGAAACCCTGTGACTGACGCCGCAAGGCCGCTTTGCCAAGCAGGGCGTTACTTATCCAAGTAGAACCTAGTTAGCCAGGTACAACAGTGAACGAGGCTGGCGCAAATGCGTACTGATCTTGGTAGGAGTAGCAAGACAAGAAGACGTTGTACCGCGCAGGAATAATCGCATTAG
>CAMDAT010000004.1 GCA_945888825.1 Bifidobacterium breve
TGCTCCGAGGGGAACACAGGTGTGAGGTCATCAAAGTTGACGCGATCACGAGCCAACTCTGGGTCCGCCCCATTGACGGCATCTATGCGCAGGAGCGCGGGATTCTTCTCACCGCGATTAGCCGGTCGGCTGGCGCCTGTCAGCCAATCACCGCGACGCAGACCAAGCTGGCGCGTTTGCTTGACCGACACGTAGACGTCGTCTCGACTTGGCAACAAGCCGTTCACTCGCAAAAAGCCGTAGCCCTCATCTCGAAGGTCAAGCACGCCGGCAACATCAACAAGTTCCCCCTCCCAGGGTTGCGAACCTTCTGCGCCTTCTTCTTGACGATCGCGGCCACGACGGCGACGCCGCCTACGCGGATCACCATCTGGGTTCAGCGCATCATCCTCGGTTGACGTGCCTCCGGAATAGCCCTGAGGAGAGGCTTCACCCGTAGGAGCAGGGGCAGAATCACTCCCGGCGGGGGCAGAATCATTCCCGGCGGAGGCTTGGCCGCGAGATCCAGCCTCTCGTCGAGGCTGACGAGCAGATTCACCACCGGTGTCAGAAGCTTGACCCGTGCCGTTCTGCTCTCGCTGACCCTGCTGACCCTGCTCAGACGGCTCAGACGACTCAGATTGCGAAGATCTAGCCGAGCTATCAGATGCCTCTGATTGCTCTTGGCCGCCAGATTCGCCACTGTTGTCCTGCGCAGCCTCCGCAGCCGAATCCCCCGTCTCGGAAGTCTCAGGCGCGTCTTGTGCACCTGCGGACTCGCCACCTGCACCCTGGGCAGTATCGGCCCCAGTTCCAGCATCGGCATCAGGTGTAACCCCAGCCAACTCCAAAATCATGGTGATGATGTCCGCTTTCTTTACCCTGCTTGTTGGCTTTCCGCCCAGAGCCTGGGCAATCACGGCAAGCTCGGAGCGATCTTTTCGCTCTAGTCCATCAAGATCTATCGAATCAGCACTCACTGCTTCAGACTCACTTTTCGTTGAGGCATCAGGCACGAGTCGCCTGCTGCGGGTTGGGGTCCCGACGTCCCGCCAGTGTGGCGAGGACGGGATCAGTTCGTGGAAGTCGACACGTGCCTACAGAACTTGGGGAGTTCGCTCAACACTTCTTCAGACGCCGTGTCATGGAGTTCGTTGACGAGTGAATTCAGTGAAGTGTCATGCGGTTTCAGAACTCAGAACCCGACCTGATGGCCGGTGAACTCCAAAATCCCCCTGCAGCCTTTGCCGAAGAATTCCCCAATCTAGTAACAGACTGTTGTACTCGCAAACTTACTTCTGTCAGGTCCGTTGAAGCAGCAGCGACATCAGTTCATGGCCCGGGACGACCTGGGCCTGCTCCGTTCCTGATTCGCTGTACTCACCACCAGAACCGTCGACCTTGGAATCCACGATCAGGTAGGGAACAGTGGTGGATGTATGAGTCTTCAGCAGCAGCGGTGTCGCATGATCTGGCGACATGAGGAGTCGCCAATCCCCCATGGCGTCCAAAGCTGGTATCAGGCCAGCAAGAACCCTTGCATCCCAGTTCTCGAGCGCCCTGACTTTCTCTGCCAGATTTCCTGCGTGGCCAGCCTCGTCAGTGGCTTCGATGTGAATGACAAACAGATCAGTGTCACCCTGCAGTGAAGCAATCGCTGCGTCACGCTTGGCCTCGTAGTTGGTGTCATACCAACCTGTTGCGCCCTCGACTTGAACCACGTCCATGCCGGTGAGAACTCCAAGGCCTCGAACGAGGTCGACGGCGGTCACCATGGCGGCAGAGATGCCGTAGGTCTCCTGAAAGGAGGGAAGTTCTGGCTGATGACCTTGCCCCCAGAGCCAGATTTGATTCGCCGATACTTGTGGGAACTGCTCCAGTACAGATCGGCTGGCCTTCATGAGTTCACTCAACTGTTGCCCGGCAGGCCCGGTCGGCCATTGAGCAGGTCCGTCAGTGAGGTCGTGCGGTGGGATGCAGTCCGCTGCTGCCCAAGACTCGGGTGCAACCATGATGTGGCGGTACTGGACACCTGGGTGAAAGCTCACCTCGGCGCCGGCTCCAGAGCCCAGTTGCTCGTCTAAGGCCTTGATGACCTCGGCGGCTTCCTCGGTGCTGGGATGACCACCAGCAAAGTCAGCCATGAGGCCATCGGGGTGATCTGCGTCAGTGACCACAGTCGAGAGGTTGCAGCGAAACGCAACCTGGTCGGGTCGGATTCTGATGCCGAGGGATGCGGCCTCGATAGGTGCGCGGCCAGTGTGATGCACTGCGGGGTCGTAGCCCAACAAGGACAGGTTGCCGACATCGCTGCCCGGCGGCATCCCCTCGGGAATCACAGCAGCACGCCCGACCGTTCCTCGAGCAGCCAGCGCGCTCAACACGGGCATATGGGCAACCTCAAGGGGGGTTCGCCCACCCAAATCAGGGTGCGGTTCATCGGCACAACCATCAGGCACGCAAATCACATACTTCATGCATACATTCTTGCTCACCACAGAGGCAAGCAAAACCTCTGCGCCGGTCGCTCCCTGCCACGGAACCCAAAAACCTTGCCTTGTTGTGCGTGAGACTCGCTCACGAGTGAGGGTTTATGGGCGCTGGCTTGATGTGAGCTGCGATCGCACGAGTGCTTCCACTGCCTCGAGCGTGTTCTGCACATGTTCGATTCGTTCGACGCGGTCAAACAAGTCAGTGAGATGAGCGGGTAGTTCCGGGCGGAACCCCAGTGCATCCTGGACAGCGTCAGGAAATTTTGCTGGGTGCGCCGTTGCCAGCGCAACCACGGGAACCGATTCTTCTCCACCGAGTTGCTCCGCTAGCGCTACTGCAATTGCTGAGTGCGGATCGAGCACCAAAGCAGTGCGTTCGTGCACCGATTGAATAGTCGCTGCAGCAGATTCGTCATCAACGCTCCCTGCATCGAATTCCGCACGGAGCTTGTCCAAGATCTCAGCCGGAACCGAGACCGATCCATCGGCACGAAATGCGGCCATGAACTCAGCTACTGCCTGCCCGTCACGGTCGAGCACCTCGAACAGCAAGCGCTCTAGATTTGAACTCACTTGAATATCCATTGAGGGGCTCGAGGTTGGCACCACTCCCTGGATCTCCATCTGTCCCGTCGTAAAAAATCGCGTGAGAATGTCGTTACGATTTGAGGCCACAACAAGACGGTCAATTGGAAGGCCCATCTGTTTGGCAGCCCACCCAGCAAGAATGTTGCCAAAGTTTCCGGTCGGCACACAGAAGGTCACCTCTCCGGCTTGGGCAACGCTCTCGGTCCCGAGAGATTCATCTCCAGACTCACTGCTGTCAGTAGCTTCAAGGTAGGCAACTACGTAATAGACAATTTGTGCCATGACTCGCGCCCAATTGATTGAGTTCACTGCACCAAGATGCACTTCGTCACGAAACGTTGTGTCGCCGAACGCTGCCTTGACTAAGTCTTGGCAATCATCGAAGGTGCCCTCTACCGCGACCGCGTGCACGTTGCTTGCTGCGACCGTGGTCATCTGACGCCGCTGAACATCCGAGACTCGCCCCTCGGGGAACAGTATGCAGATATCGATCCGCTCTCGATCTCGAACTGCGTCAATTGCAGCAGACCCAGTGTCGCCCGAGGTTGCACCAAGAATGCAGATGCGCTCGTCACGTTGGGTTAACACGTAATCAAAGAGTCGGCCCACCAGCTGCAATGCAACATCTTTGAATGCCAACGTCGGGCCATGGAAGAGCTCCAACAAGAACAGGTCAGCGCCTGCTGCAGTAGTGCCAAGAGGTACGAGGGGGCAGACCTGCTCGGCTGCAAAGCCCGCATAGCTGTCATGGACAATGCTTTCAAAGACGTCTCGGGGAATATCACCCTGAACAAATGGCCACATGACTTCAACGGCGATTTCTGAATAGCTGCGTCCTCGGAGCTGCTTGAGCGCTGGAAGCGCTGGCCAAAATTCGGGCAGGTACAACCCGCCATCGAGAGCAAGGCCTGCCAGCAAGGCGTCAGCAAATCCCAGCTCGGGTGCAGATCCCCTTGTCGATACGTACTTCATTACAAGTCTCCTAGTCGGTACCGATAACTCGCAGCACGGACCCTACTGAGGTCACCGAATCCAAAGCGCTGAGCTCGTGCAAGGTAGCTCGCACGTCTGCTTCTCGTGCCGCATGGGTAATAAAGATCAGTCGGGCTGCACCTCTGTTGGGCTGTTGCTCTTGGGCGCCTTCCTCTAGGACTCGTTCTTCTAGGACTTCTTGCTCCATGGAGTGGATCGACACCCGATGGTCACCGAATACGCCTGCAACAGCGGCAAGCACGCCGGGCTCGTCGCTCACTTCAAGGTTGAGGTAAAAGGGTGATACCAGTTCATCGACAGGACGAAGATTCGCCTTGGCAAAGCTGCCGTTACTTGCGTGGGTGCCCTTCAGCAGGTTTGCAGCAGCGTCGACAACATCTCCAAGTACTGCAGAAGCAGTTGGGTTTCCGCCTGCTCCTCGGCCGTAGAACATCAAGTCACCAACAGCCGCACCCTGCACAAAGACTGCGTTAAAGCTGTCTCGAACCGAGGCCAGCGGATGCTCGTTCGGAACCATTGCGGGATGCACGCGAACAGCCACTGTGCCGTCGCTAAAGCGTTCAGCAATAGCGAGCAGTTTGACTACGTAGCCCAACCGGCGAGCAAACTCGATGTCCGTTTGCGTTACACCAGAGATCCCTTCGTGGTACACGTCACCAGCAACAACGCGCACACCAAAGGCAATGGTCGCAATGATGGCTGCTTTCGCTCCGGCATCAAATCCTTCGACATCGGCTGTGGGGTCGCGCTCTGCATACCCCAGGCCCTGAGCCTCGGCCAACGCAGCGGAGTAAGCCCATCCTTCATCAGTCATCTTGGTGAGGATGTAGTTCGTGGTGCCGTTCACGATTCCCATCACCCGCGTGATGTCCTCGCCCACTAGTGACTCACGCAGTGGCCGGACGATTGGTACTCCCCCGGCTACGGCGGCTTCAAAGAGTAGGTCTACCCCGGCCTCGTCAGCCTCGGCGAACAATTCGGTTCCGATGTTGGCCAACAGTTCTTTGTTGGCAGTGACCACTGCCTTTCCAGATGCCAGAGCCAGCGAGATCAATTCTCGTGCCGGCTCGATTCCACCGATCACCTCGACAATCAAGTCGATGTCCGGGTCGGTCACAACGCTGTGAGCATCCAAGGTAAGAACACCCGGATCAAGCAGCACTGCACGCTCTTTTGAGGTTGACCGAACTGCGACTTTTGCAACCTGCAACCGCAAGCCGGTGCGTAGTTCGATCTCATCTGCGCGCAGCCGAAGAAGTTCGACTAATGCCGCACCTACGTTGCCGCAACCAAGCACTCCGATGTTCACCGTTTTTGCCACGTGCTGAGGCTACCGGCAACAGCAGGACTCACCCGAACTACTCGGTCCAGCCTTGCCGGTGCTTGCTCTCTCGCGACTGAGCCTGTGGCATCGGATTCAACGGACCCAGCCCTAGCCAACGTCTGTCAGGAGCAGATCCTCGAGTGTCTCGCGGCGCACCACAAGACGAGCCTGACCCTCAGCCACAAAAACCACAGCCGGCCGCAGAACCTTGTTGTAGTTCGACCCCATTGAATGCCCATATGCGCCAGTTACTGGCGTTGCGATGAGATCGCCAACAGCAAGATCTGCCGGCACGCGTCCTTCACGAACCAGCAGATCACCAGACTCGCAATGCTTTCCAACTAGTCGAATTGGCATCTCCCTGCGGGCGTTCGCAGCCCTCGGCAGAAAGGTCTCATAGCCGCTGCCATACAGAACTGGTCGCGGGTTGTCACTCATGCCGCCATCAACCGAGACATAGGTCCGCACTCCAGGGATAAATTTGATAGTGCCAACGGTGTACAGAGTCAGGGCTGCAGATGCAGTAATCGCACGACCTGGCTCCACGCTGATCTGAGCTGTGATGCCCTGCTCGCGACAGCTACTCAGAATTGCAGTCCCCCACTCGGTGATCGAGGGAGCCTCATCGCCCTGCACATACGCCACACCGAGTCCGCCGCCCACTACGAACTCGGGCAGACCACACTCGACCACGAATGGGGCCACCGTGCTCAGCCCCTGCAGGAAGTTCTGAACGCTAAACACTTGGCTGCCAATGTGTAGGTGAATGCCAACCAGGTCCATGGCAATGCTGGCTGCAGCACGCTCCACGGCCTCCTCTGCTTGTCCGGTGGACAGGGGAAACCCGAACTTGGAATCAAGATTCCCCGTCTGCACATGTTCGTGCGTATGCACTTCAATTCCCGGGTTGATTCGCAAGAGCACCTTGGGAGCCGCGCAGCCATCAGCCACTAGTGATTCGATGCGAGTCATCTCATCAAAGGAATCAACCACAATCCGGCCCACCCCCGCTTGGAGGGCCTGTTCGAGCTCTTCGGTGGACTTATTGTTGCCATGCAGTTCCAACGCCTCTGCCGGAACGCCAGCTTGCAGAGCCACATGGAGCTCGCCGCTAGTCGCAACGTCAAGGCGCATGCCCTCTTCATAGGCAAGACGCGCCATTGCTCGACACAGAAATGCCTTGGTTGCATAGATCGCACCACCTGGACCGAACACCGAGATTGCCTCTCGACAACGATTCCGAAGTTGCGCCTCGTCGTACACGAACAAGGGCGTACCAAAGCGGTCTGCAAGGCCGGCAAGGTCAACTCCGCCGATTGAAAGTGCGCCGTCACCTGCAACAGAGGCAGTGTCGGACAACAAGTCAATGGGTAACGCAGAGTTTCGATGATCAGATTGGTTACTCACTGGTTCTGTCATTTCACAGGCTCACATCTGCTCGGGGGCGGTGACGCCCAAGAGGTCTAGTCCAACTCTGAGTCCGCTACCTGCCGCATCGGCCAAGAGCCACCTTGCCTGGCGAAGCCCATCTGGAGTCTCCTCGGACAAAACGGGGCAGTCGTGATAGAAGCCATGCACTGCAGCGGCCAACTCACGCACCCAGGTTGTGATCTTGTGCGGGGCCCGGTCTCGTGCTGCAAGTTCCACTACCTCTGGCAGTAGGTACAGCGCACGCAGAATCTCTAGTTCGCGCTCGTGTACCAGAAGACTGAGGTCTACATCTTGTGCAGCTGTCCGCTGGATTTTGCGCTCGGCTGCGACACGGCTGATCGAGCGAATCCGAGCATTCGCCATTTGCACATAAAATACTGGGTTCTCGTTCGACTGCGCGACGATCAGGTCTAAGTCCACTGTCTGAGGAGAGTCAACCGACTGCAGCAGATAGGTCAAGCGCACCGCATCAACTCCCACATCATCAAGGAGGTCCTCAAGTGTGATGAGGTTGCCGGAACGCTTCGAAATCTTCACTTCTTCGCCATCTTTTTCAAGCCGTACCAGCTGCGAGATGATCACTTCTAAGTCCGCCGGGTCATGGCCAAGTGACTGCACTGCAGCTTTCATGCGGGCCACATAGCCATGGTGATCCGCTCCCCACACGTTGATGAGCAGATCGAACCCTCGATCAAACTTGTCTCGGTGATAGGCAATATCGGGAAGCAAATAGGTGAACTCCCCGTCACTCTTGACGAGGACGCGGTCTTTGTCATCGCCGTAGTCAGTTGAGCGAAGCCAGATCGCGCCTTCTGAGTCATCAACTACCCCGCGCTGGCGCAGGTCGCCGAGCGTGGTTGGGATTGCACCCCGATCTACCATTGATCGCTCAGAAAACCAGGTATCAAAGTGGACGTTCAGGCGTTCAAGAACGGTGCGGGCATCATCGAGTGCGCGGCGTTCACCCCATTCGAGCGGATCAGCGTCTTTAGGCATCTGCTCTGCCCAATCCCTGATGTATTGCCCGTTGTAGCCACCCTCGGGAAGTTCGCTGCCAAGCTTGCGAGCAGTGAGCGAGGCGGCAAAAGTGCGCATCTGAACTCCACGGTCATTGATGTAGAACTCGCGCTCCACCTGATAACCGGTGTAGCTCAGCAAGCGACCCAAACTGTCACCAAACACTGCGCCGCGGGCATGCCCTGCGTGAACAGGTCCAGTCGGATTCGAGGAGACAAACTCAATCAGGACCTTCTGCCCCTGCCCCGTTTCAGAACGGCCGTAGGAATCCCCAGCAGCGAGAACCTGTGGAATCAACTCCTGCAGCCATGCATCATCTAATCGGAAGTTCACAAATCCAGGGCCAGCAATCTCGACCGAAGTCACATGCGGAGGCAGGTTCTGGTTCAGAGAATCAACCAACTGCTGAGCGAGTTCACGTGGCGGGGTACCCGCTTTCTTTGCAGAAGTAAGAGCAATATTTGAAGAGAAATCCCCATGGTCGCGGCGCGCTGGTTGCTCCAAATGAATCTCATCAGGTGAGTCGATTCCAAGCTCTGCAAGAGCAGAGGCAAGAGCAGTAGTGATCACAATGCGCATGGTTACCTTGGTTATCTTGGTTGTCTGAACGGGTCGTTACTCGTGCCAGCGATGGGGCGGCTGCTATCGAATGGTAACGTCCGGTCCCTGAGTTCTCGTAACTCATTGTGGACCGCCCAGGTGGCCTACTCGCAAGGCCCTCGTAGCTCAGGGGATAGAGCATCGCCCTCCGGAGGCGTGTGCGCAGGTTCGAATCCTGCCGAGGGCACAAATATCTGCAGCCGGATTGACCCTCAAGATTTCCTTCTTGATGCCCGATCTATCTGGGATGCACCCCCCACAGCGCACGGCAGGGATCGGTCAACGGTCTGTCAGATCAAACCTCACCGCAGTCCTCGCTATATTCGTCATCAGCTTTGTAGCGCTGAGTTGTGCTGCCGCTCCGAGAAGCAGGATTTCGGAGGGTACCGGTTCAGCCACAACGACTCTCCCCCTTGGAACAGAGACTGGGACTCCGGCGACGGTTCGGCCCATTACCTTTCCTGTTTCTGCCGGTGCGAGCTATAGCGACACCTTCGGTGCTCCACGCTCAGGCGGCCGCTCCCATGAGGGGCAAGATCTCGTGAGTGCCAAAGGCACGCCGCTGCTAGCAGCTGTCAGCGGACGTATCACCCGGCTACGTCATGACCTCAGCGGACTCTCTGGAAACTCACTAACGATTACCGCAGATGATGGGTGGAGTTATGTCTACATTCATCTCAACAACGATTCCCCAGGCACAGATGACTCAGCAAACAGATTTGAGTACGCATTCGCACCGGGACTGGCACTCAATAACCGAGTGACTGCAGGCGAGTTGGTTGGGTTTCTTGGGGATTCCGGCAATGCCGAACAAACCATTGCGCATCTGCACTTCGAGATCCATCAACCGGACGGAGCGGTTATCAACGCGTTCGCAAGCCTGCGAGCAGCGAGTACGGCACCTGCGATTCCTCGAACCTGGTAGGAACAGGAGTTAGGGGCAGGAGGTGCCTTCTGGTGGCACGCCTGGCTTCCAGCCCGGCTCTGTGGTTGTCGGTGTAGCCGCTGGCGCAGGAGTTCCCGCAGCGGCAGGAGCAGCCGAGGCAACCGCTGGAGGTGCTGCAGTTTTCTCAGGTTCTGACACTCGCAAAAAATCAGTGCCAAGGGTGACCCGCACACTGCCCGAAGCCAACTTCTTGTCTTCTTTCAACTCTGGGGCTGCCGAGAGCCAAGGGGCCACAAGTTCTGCCATTCGCTGTTGACCCTTGGGGTAAGCAATCACCGTATGAGGCACGGTCTTATCCGAGGGTTCCACTGCACCCTCGATGAAACCTCCTGTGACCAAAACAAAGCTCACTCGCCGAGCTTGGCCTTCCCTACCAGAGGCGTTCACTACGGTCACTGTCACCTCGTCTGCCGAGGGCGGCGGGGCGGTTGTCGTCGTTACTGCCGCTGGGACTGCTGTGCCACGAAACAGGTCGAGTACTGGCTGCGCTGCTGCATCATCAATCAAGACCACCGCAGCGCCGCCATCGGTGCGAAAAGGAACCACGGGCAGGCTGTGAGTCTGCAGGCGTTCGGGATCGAAGCTCGAGAATCTCTTTCCGAGACCAACGAGATCCCCCGTGCCAAGCGAATCATCAAGTTTGACTGAACCAAGTCCAGCATCAACCAGTGATTTCACCGTACCAACGTTGTTCAAACCCAGGGTCTGAGCCTTGGCTAACGCTGCCCGAGTAAGCAACTGTTGCCGAGTCATTCGTCCAAGATCACCTGTTGGATCCGACACCCACTTCACGCCGTTATTCCACTCAAGATGCCGTGAACGAGCGAATGCCAGTCCATTCTGGCCGTCGAGAACATGACAGCCCTTGACCCCAATTTCGAGCCCAGAATTGCCGTCCCGAACGGGGTGATCGAAATACATCGGCACTCCGCCGATGGCTTCTACGAGGGACTGAAATCCGGAGAAGTCCACCTCTACAAAGTGATTGATTGGTACTCCCAGAGAGTCCTGCACCGTGTCGACAACGGCTTGAGCAGACTGCGCATAGGCCGAGTTGATGCGCTGTTTGGAGTCTTTGCCCGAGATCGGAACCCACAGGTCCCGCGGTACCGATAACAGGTCAATCCGATCACTGCCGGGGTTGATCCGAGCGATGAGCAGACTGTCTGCACGCTGACCTGTCGGAGCGTCCTTACCCAGCATGCCGCCGGCGCCCGGGTCACCTTCTTCAATATCTGCCCGGCTATCCGAACCCACAATGAGCACGTTCATTGGTTCGGTGGGGCTCGTGACTTCGGCCAGGTTGAGATCAACTCGCTGGATCTTCGAGAAACTCCACAGTCCCCAAGCCGCACCAGCGCCAAGTACAACTCCTATGCACAACAATCCAGCTAGGCCGGCAGCAGCAAGTCTTTTCGGTGTGGACCAGCCACTTGAGCCTTTGGGGGTTCGTCGAATTACCCGATACTCACCGGTGTCTTCGGAATCAGGGTTCATCGGAGGAGGAGTCACAAAGGGAATCGAAGCAAACGGTCGAGATCGAACTCCAGCAGAATTTGCCAGAAGTAGTCACGAAACTTGTGAGCATAACCTTAGTAGCTGCGCCCATAGTTTTGGTGAGATCCCCGGCCCCGAGCAGGCAGGTTCCTCAGCTTGGAGAAGCCCGCGTGGATGCCCATGAAACCTCTAACTGGATTTTGTTTCAACCTTTGGCTCACGCGGCAACCCGAGCACCTTCTCACCGACGATATTGCGCTGAATCTGAGAGGTTCCACCCCAGATTGTCTCTGATCGAGAGAAGAAGAAGGACGAGACCATCAAGCTGACGGGGTACGTGGGTCGACCCTCGCCTCGCATCGCCGCTGGCCACGAACCGCCCTGCGGACCGCTCGTGGAGAGCATGGCCTCTGCACCCCAAATCTCTAGGGCAAGCTCCATTGCAGCCTTGTGAGTCTCTGACCAGAACATCTTGTTGGTAGCACCGAGGACAGTGACAGCCATATCTCGTTTTCCGCTTACGGTGGCAGTCAGCGAGCGCAGACCGTTGATCCGCATAATCTGAATCTTGGAGTAGTACACGGCCAAACTCTGACGAATCATTGGGTCGTTGATCTTGCCGTTCTCAGTGGCCTTCTCAACCATCAGGCGGTATTCCTCGGCGAAGCGGCGATAACCAGTGGTTGCTGACATTCCTCGCTCAAAGCCAAGGGTGTCGTTGGCAACTTTCCAGCCGTTATTCAAACCGCCGACAACATTGTCGATGGGGCAGCGAGCATCAGAGAAGAACACCTCGTTGAACTCATCGGTTCCATCGGGCTGCACGATGCCGCGTACCTCTACCCCGGGCTGCTTCATAGGCACTAAGAGGTACGAGATTCCGGCCTGCTTTTTCACATCAGGGTCCGTCCGTGCAAGCACAAAGCAGTAATCAGCGAACTGGGCTTGTGTGGTCCAAACTTTTTGCCCGTTGATAACCCATTCGTCTCCGTCGAGCACGGCCGTGGTCTTTAAGGATGCAAGATCGGACCCAGAGTCGGGCTCGGAGAACCCCTGGCACCAACTCATGGTGCCATCAAGGATCTTGGGCAGGAAAAACTTTTTCTGCTCCTCGGTTCCGTTCATCAAGATGGTCGGCCCGACGAGCGTGTCTCCAAAGAAGTCGGCCCGCATTGGTGCTTTTGCCTTTGCGAACTCCTCTGCGAGTACAACGCCCTGCATGGTGGAGAGGTTCTTGCCACCGTATTCCTCGGGCCAAGTTGCGCAGATCCAACCACCCTCAAAAAGGGTCTTGGTCCACTCCAGATTCCAAGTGGCCTTCTCATCAGAAGTCATCTTGAATCCCGAATCAAACCAACCCTGGGGAAGGTTGTCTTCGAGCCAAGCTCGGATTTCGATTCGGAACTCTTCGGCGTCAGCGGGATAAGTCAGGTCCATGCCCTCAATATTGACCGATCAGTCAAGTGAGAACCAGTCAGCATGGTCACAAGATTGTGCTGACCTAGGGTTCATTCATGAAACACAACCCCGGCCGGCCGTTCGACCTGATTGTCTTTGGTGCAACAAGTTTCGTTGGACAGATCCTGTGCAGGCATCTCGTGGAGCGTCACGGCACCACAGGAACGCTGAAATGGGCGATAGCCGGCCGTGATGCGGCAAAGCTTGATCAGGTTGCACAAGACACCGGGGCAGAGGTGGCCCGCATCGTGGCCGACGCGTCAGATCGCAAGGCCCTCATGTCGCTGGCGGAATCTACCCGCGTGGTGGTTTCTACCGTTGGCCCCTATGCGCTGTACGGGTCCGAATTGATTGCGGCAGTTGCCGCTGCCGGCACCGACTACTGCGATTTGACCGGAGAACCTCAATGGATGCGGGCCATGATTGATACCCACCAGGCTGCAGCTCGCGACAGTGGCGCTCGAATCGTGCATGCCTGCGGGTTTGATTCCATTCCTTCTGACCTAGGCGTGTGGTTCACACAGCAGCGATCTATGGAGCTCTTTGATGCACCCTGTGACCACGTAGCGATGCGCGTGTACTCCATGAAGGGGGGCGCAAGCGGCGGGACGATTGCGTCAATGATGAACCTTATGGAAGAGGCTGCCTCGGACCCTGACCTTCGAAGGATGCTCGCTGATCCTTACGCTCTAGCTCCGCAAGACCTGCGATCAGGAGTTGAGCAGCCTGAACTGACGGGTCCGACCCATGATGCGGCTTCGGGTCAGTGGATTGCACCGTTTGTGATGGCAGGAGTCAACACCCGCGTTGTTCAGCGGACTCACGCATTGCTCGGGCGCCCTTGGGGTCCGGAGTTTCGCTATGAGGAAGCCATGGTGATGGGCGCGGGAATTGCTGGCGGAATAAAGGCGGCGGGGCTATCAGCTGGGATTTTGGGCGGAATGGGACTCGCTGCTGTCTCCCCGACCCGCAAATTGCTCAATCGATTTGTTCTTCCTCAACCTGGAGAGGGGCCTTCACCCAAAGCCCAGCTTGAGGGTTTTTTTGAGTTACGTTTCTTTGGCCTCACTCAAAATGGCCGAGCCGTGCGGACTCAGGTGACTGGGGAGCGAGACCCTGGATATGGATGCACGGCACGCATGTTGGGCGAGGCTGCAGTGACGCTGCTCGACTTGGACCACGAAGATGTTGGCGGCGGATTCTGGACGCCAGCCACGGCACTCGGAGATCGACTCATCGAACGTCTTGAAGCGCATGCTGGCCTGCGATTCAACCTCCTGCTCTGACAACGATGCAGCACCTACCGGGTTGCTGCGTCAGTTGGCTAACGCAAGCCAGCAGAACCCATCAGCCTGTCTAATCTGAGGGTTGAACTTGCGGGTAGATTGAGGAGATGTCACTCGCCGAGGAACTTCTGGTTACTGCTTCTGCCCGCTGGACGAGTCAGTGGAAAGAACTGAAGGCAGAGGTCATCGATACTGGCATTTGCACTGGGTGTGCAGGCTGCGTGATTTCCTGCCCGCATGATGTCATTGGCTACGACCATGAACAAGGCGGCTACAAGCCGTTCCATCTTGAAGAAGAACTTGGCCCAGAGGACTGCGGCCACGGCATCAAGGGCTGCACCAGTTGCACCCGAGCTTGTCCCAGGTTTCGCCTCTGGGAAGGTCAAGCTGATGAGCACCTGTTCGCTAGGACCCGAAATGATGATGAGGTCGCTGGGATCTTCCAAGACATTTTGTTGACCCGAGCTTCTGATGCCATGGTGCATGAGATCGGCCAAGACGGGGGCCTTGTATCGGCAATCCTGCTTTGGGCTATGGAGCATGACTACATCGATGCAGCCTTGGTTTCGTACCTCGAAGGAGACAAAGGTTCATGGAAGGCTCGCCCCGGAGTAGCAGCGAACCGGGAAGAGATTCTTGAGGCCGCAGGCAGCAGGTACACCTACTCTGCCAACACTCTGGCCCTAAACGAGGCTCTAGAAGCCGGGCACTCGCGTCTTGCTCTGGTGGGAATGAGTTGTCAGTCCTCGGTTCCCCCAGTCATGTGGTCTCGCAAGATTGGCAAGATCTCGAAGCCGATTGTGTTCAACCTGGGTCTGCTCTGCTCAAAGACATTTGATGACGCAATCTTTGAGGAACTCTTCCGGGCAAAGTACGGAATCGAACGCGAGCAGATCGTCAAGATGAATATCAAAGGCGTGTTCCAACTTTGGTTGACCGATGGAAGCTACCGAGAAGTCAACCTGAAGGAGTGTCACGCCTGGACCCGAGAAGGCTGCACCCACTGCCCTGACTTTGCTGCTGAACATGCCGATATCTCGTGCGGCGGGATCGGTGAGAACGCCAACTGGACGCTCACCATCGTGCGCACTGATCTAGGACGAGAGATCATCAGTCGGATGATTGCTGACGGATCTATCGAAGCTCGGCCCGGCGACTCAGACCCCGCAGCAATTGCACTCATGCGCAAGCTGTCTGAAAAATCACGAGCTCGCTGGCCTACCAGTGCAGAGGCGAGCGTGCGAGTGGGTTTGCCCGAACCCAAACGAAAGTCACCTCAGAGTTGATCGGCTTGCCTAGTTGGGCGATCGAGAGTCCTGGCTGCGGGTCAGCCTGTGCAGCACCCACATCGGCGCAGGGTTAGTTAGAAGTGCCGCACTTCTCTTGAACTGCCTGAATATTATTCGGAATCACAATTTCTCCAGCCTTCTCGGTGGCCTGCTTCTTATCGAACGCCTTTGCATCTGAGAAGGGGACAGTTTCTTTCAAGCCATCAAAGATGCAGTTGCAGTAATCGACGCTCTCCAGCTTGACGTCAACATACTTACCATCGGTCGGTTCGACGCCAGTGCACCCGTACATCAAGTTGCCGTAGTAGCCCGTGCCATCAGTGGTGACGTCACCGTATTCGTTTGGGTCTCGGACAGTTCCACCGCAACTGCTCAGCGCTATTGCACAGGCTGTTACCAGAATCACAGTTCGGATGGTTCTTCTTGCGGGACGCATCTGGCTCCTCGAGGACGGGCTGAGTGCAAAAACTAGCGCTCATCTGTCATCAGGCTGAAACTCGCTCCGCTGCTCGGCCGGATTAGAGCTTCGTACCCGCTAGCGATACTCCCGTTGATCGGTCGTAATCGAACATTGAAGACCCAGACCTGAGCTGCTCTGCATCAAGCACTGCGAGCCTTCGCTGGGCAAGACTCGGAGATGATGCCATCGTCAGCGCATCGATCAATCCTGCTCCCCTGCCACGAGGAACGCTCGTCACTTCTGTGCTCTCAAGGATTCCGAGTTCTATGGTCTGGCCAATCTCACTCTGGTACTGCTGCCTGATCCGTCTCATAGAAGTTCTTCGGCCAAATCTGACTGCCCCAAGAGAGTCATACGGCCCAGTTTCGGGGAAATGGTACTTCCGGACTAGCCCTACAGACGAGGGCAAACTTGGTTGGACTGGCAGGGACTCTGTCGGTTCGCTGACAGTCATCCCTAGGTGAGGCTAGGGGCCAACAGTAACTACGGGAATGGTGTGGGTGCTGATTCCCACTGCTGTTGCACTGATCTTAGAAGCAGCAGCATTTTGCATCAGCTTGATACTCCCCACTGTAGGCAGAGCTAGCAGGGCAACAATGAGCGCGTATTCCACGAGTGAGGCTCCTCGTTCCCCCCTACGGCCACGCCGATGTGAGCAATGACAGCTAGGTCCTGATTGTCCATGCTTGCTCGGGCGCATTCCGGAACGGCTCATAGCTTTTATGATCGGCAGGGAGCTAGGCGGAGCGGATAGGTCAAATGACCTATTTCTAGTCTGAACGGCCTACTTCTACTCAGGAAGAGCTAGACCACTTCCGGAGCGCAATCTGTCAAACTCGCAGATACCTACCCACGGCAATGCCAGATCCAACTGCACCGGTTACTGCCCCCACGACCAGAATCATGATGATGGCCTTCCACAGGTCGCCACCTGTCCACTTGATCTGGTTCAGAAGTTCGAATGAGACTTGATTAACAAAGTTTCGTTTCCAGAGAGCGTCGAAACCCCAGGTCAGACCTGCAGCGGCTAGCGCTCCGAGTAGTCCCTGCACCATGCCCTCGGTCATGAATGGCAAACGGATAAACCAATTGCTCGCACCTACGAGTCGCATGACCTCAATCTCTCGTCGCCGCGCAAATACGGCGGTGCGAATCGTATTGAAGATGAGCAACACCGAGACAAAGATGAGCGCCACACCAAAGAGCCGCACCCAAGAGTTGAGTGTGCTGAGCGACTTCTGCACCTGCCGCGCATACTCCTCGGCGTACTCAACTCGGTACACCCCAGTCATATTCTCAAATTCGGTTCCAACTGCGGACACCACATCGGCATCAGTACTCGTTGGTTTGACTCTGAAGCTCTGCGGTAGTTCCTCGGGGTTAATTGACTCCACGAAGTCAGGCTGATCGGCGAAAAGCCGCTTGAACTCGGCGTAGGTCTTTTCTTTATCTAGAAACTTGACGGACTCGACCTGCGGATTGGATTCCAGGCTCTTGTTAACACTGTCAATCTGATCGGCCGTAGCACCAGGGTTCATGTACACAAACATCTGCACATCGGAGCGAAGCCCCAAGAAACTCTGGTTGATACCAGTTCCAATCAAGAAACTCACGGCGACGAATGCCAAGGCAATCGCAACAGTCAGCAACGAGGCCAAGGTCAGCGTCAGGTTTCGGACCAGGTTTGACCCGGTCTCTTTAAGTACGTAATCGAGACGTATAGCCATGATGGTCTATCCCTCGACTCGTGAGATGAAAATCTGGCCGCTATAGCGGCGGGTTGCGGCAATGGTCATTCGTACACACCTCGGGCCTGATCACGAACCACGCTGCCACGATCAAGTTCAATCACCCGACGACGCATCGTGTCCACAATGCCGCGATCGTGAGTTGCCATTACGACGGTGGTGCCCGTGCGATTAATACGATCTAGAAGCTTCATGATTCCCACAGAGGTAGCAGGGTCAAGGTTTCCTGTTGGTTCATCTGCGAGCAGGATCAAGGGTCGATTCACGAAAGCTCGGGCGATCGACACTCGCTGCTGTTCGCCACCGGAGAGTTCATTCGGCATGGACCCTTCTTTTCGACCCAGACCAACTAGTTCCAGAATCTGCGGCACGGCTTCACGGATCACTGACTTCGGCCGGCCAATTGCTTCGAGTGCAAAGGCAACATTCTCGGCCACTGTCTTATTGGGGAGCAGTTTGAAGTCCTGGAACACGCTGCCGATATTCCTGCGCAGGTACGGGACCTTGTAGCCGGGAAGGGCCGCAATGTCTTTTCCAGCTACGTAGATCTTGCCCTTCTCGGCAGTCTCTTCGCGGTTCAGAAGCCGCAGAAAGGTGGATTTCCCAGACCCTGAAGGCCCCACAAGGAAAACAAACTCACCTTTTTCGATCTCTACGGTGGCATCGCGCAGGGCCATGTGCTCGCCCTTATAGATCTTCGAGACATTCTCGAGTTTGATCACGGTTTCCTGACCAGTGTGTTCGACGAATTTCACAAGCTACCGGACCGATGCGCTCGGGGGGATCGGTACTTCCTGTGAAGCCTGCTGTTACAGACCTGTGACGTTATCGCGATGCAGAGAAGATGTGTGGAACCCCCTGAGGCCACTCTTGGGCCAGAACTGCAGCGCTAATTAGCGGGAACACCCTCGGTGCGCTGCCAGCGCAAAAATGCCTCCATCAGTTCATCCAATTCGCCATCAAGGACGGCTTCGGGGTTTGGCAACTCCAAACCAGATCGAAGGTCTTTGACTTGCTGATAGGGCTGCAACACGTAGTTGCGATCCTGGCTTCCAAAGTTGACCGAGGATTGGTCGCCAGTGATTTCGGCGATTTTGTCCATGCGTTTTGCTCGTTCAAGTTCGAGCAGACGAGCCTTAAGGGTCTTCATTGCTCGGTCCTTGTTCTGATGTTGCGAGCGCTCGTTCTGACAGGAGGTGACGACCCCAGTTGGCAGGTGGGTGATTCTGACGGCCGAGTCCGTCACGTTGACATGCTGGCCACCTGCGCCAGAGGAACGATAGACGTCGATTCGCAGGTCTTTGTCGTCGATCTCGATCTCGGAATCAACATCTTCGATAAAGGGCGTGACTTTGACAGAAGCAAAACTGGTTTGGCGCCTCGAATTGTTGTCAAACGGCGAGATTCGAACTAGTCGGTGCACGCCATGCTCAGAACGCAACAATCCGTAGGCGTTTCTTCCCTTGACCACAAAAGTCGCCGAGGAAATGCCAGCCTCACCGCCCGCATTGAGCGACTCGATGTCAGCTGCGAACCCTCGGCGTTCGGCCCAACGGAGATACATGCGCAACAACATCTCGGCCCAGTCCTGAGCCTCGACTCCGCCTGCTCCGGAATTGACGTCAACAATGGCGTCACGTTCGTCGTACTCTCCAGTAAAGAGCGCACGCAGCTCGAGTGCGGCAAAGTCACGCTCAAGAGACTTGACCTCTTTATCGATCTCAGCCTCGAGACTCTCGTCGTCCTCTTCTCGGGCTAACTCATGCAAGGTGGCTAAGTCCTCGACCCGGGACTGAAGAGAGTCAAATAACTGAAGATCATCAGACATCTCCGAGAACTCTCGCTGCAGGATCTGCGCAGCGGCTGCATCATCCCAAAGGTCCGGGCGGGCAAGCTCTGTCTCGAGCTGCGGTTGACGATGCCGCAGGTCTGCAATACGTAGGTAGTCCTGCGTATCAGCAAGCCTGATTCGAAGCGCAGTGATCTGCGAAGAAAAATCGAGCATCAATCAGGCGCCGTGGCAAACCTTGTACTTCTTGCCGCTTCCGCAGGGACATGGCGCGTTCCTTGGCGTCTTCTCCCAATCCGTCTTCACGACCGGCTTTTGTGCCTCTGGTTCGGGAGCAGGTCCGGGACTTCCGCCCTCTGCTTGGGCCAGAGAGGTTGTCTCTAATGCGGCCGCCGGCCCTGCCGTCTGCGCAGTAGCGGGATCGTCTGGCGCGGTGTAGCTGAAGTTACCGATGGGCTTGATCTGTGGCGCCTCTTCTTGAACCACCTGCACGTGCATCACGTACTGCACGTACTCGCGATCAACGGTGTCCATGAGTTGACCAAACATGTCGTAACCCTCACGCTGCCATTCGCTGAGTGGGTCTTTCTGACCGAGAGCACGCAGGTTGATTCCCTCTTGCAAGTAGTCCATTTCTTTCAAGTGATCGCGCCAGCGGGCATCGATGATTTTGAGCATCACCTGACGCTCTATCTGACGCATCGTGTCGTTGCCCAGGTCAGTTTCACGAGTCTCATAGTGCTGCGTGGCATCGGCCATTACTAGGTCGTAGACCTGATCACTGCTTGATGCAGCTACGAGTGATTCGGCTGTCAAACTCGTAGGCCAGTACGAGGTCATGTCTGCAACGAGGGCATCAAGGTCCCACTCTTCTGAGTAGTCCGCAGAGCAGTGCGTGTGCAGGAGTCCATCAACGGCCTCTGCGAGAGCTTGCAGCGTCTCCTCACGAAGATCAGCACCCTCAAGCACCTGATCTCTGCGGCGGTACACCACCTTGCGCTGTTCGTTCATCACCTCGTCGTACTTCAGCACGTTCTTGCGAATTTCGCCGTTGCGCGCTTCGACGGTGTTCTGAGCTTTTTCGATAGCCTTGGAAACCATCTTGGCCTCGATTGGAACCTCATCGTCCCAACCCTTGCCCATCACCCACTCGATTGCGCCTGTTGCAAAGAAGCGCATCAAGTCGTCTTCAAGAGACAAGTAGAACTGACTCTCGCCAGGGTCACCCTGTCGGCCTGAACGACCACGCAACTGATTATCGATTCGACGACTCTCATGACGTTCAGTCCCGAGCACGTACAGCCCGCCGAGTGCTCGGACACGGTCACCGTCGGCCGAGCATTCGATGGTGTGCTGCTCGAGCAGTTCGGCATAGCGCGCTTGGCCCTCTTCAGACTCGAGCTCGAGGCCCTCTGCGTTGACATCTTTTGTCGCTAAGCCCTCGGGGTTTCCTCCGAGCAGAATGTCAACGCCTCGCCCTGCCATGTTCGTTGCAACTGTGACTGCACCGACACGGCCAGCCTGAGTCACAATCTCGGCCTCACGGGTGTGCTGCTTTGCATTAAGAACCTCGTGGCGAATGCCACGCTTTTCAAGTTCCCGAGCCAAACGCTCTGACTTTTCGACCGAGACCGTTCCCACCAAAACTGGCTGGCCCTTCTCGGTGCGTAGCGCAATATCTTCGACGGCCGAAGCAAACTTGGCTGCTTCGGTGCGGTAGATCACGTCGCCCTCGTCTTTACGAACCATTGGACGATGGGTAGGAATGGGCACCACCTGCAAGTTGTAGGTACCCATGAATTCCGCAGCCTCGGTGACAGCTGTTCCGGTCATGCCGGCGAGCTTGTCGTACATGCGGAAGTAGTTCTGAAGCGTGACCGTTGCGAGGGTCTGGTTTTCTTCTTTGATCTTGACCCCTTCTTTTGCCTCGACAGCCTGATGAAGGCCCTCGGACCATCGCCGCCCCTCGAGCACACGACCGGTGAACTCATCCACGATCTTCACTTCGCCGTCCGCAATCAAGTAATCGCGATCTTTGCGATAGAGCTCTTTGGCTTTAATCGCTACCTGCAACTGATGAACCAAGCTGGTGGAAACGTCGTCGTACAAGTTGTCTACGCCAAGGGATTTTTCTACGCGCTCAATGCCCTCGGGAAGTGGGAAGACCACCTTTTTCTCTTCGTCCACCTCGTAGTCCACATCACGGTTGAGTGAGCGAGCTACTTGGGCGAATTTGTAATACAGCTTTGCGGCATCGCTCACACGGCCAGAGATAATGAGGGGGGTTCGTGCCTCGTCGATGAGGATTGAGTCGACCTCATCCACGATGGCGAAGGAGTGACCCCGCTGCACCTTCTCGTCAAGCGAGAGGGCCATGTTGTCGCGCAGATAATCAAAGCCGAACTCATTGTTGGTTCCATAGGTCACGTCGCAGGCGTAGTTCTCCCGCTTGGCTGCCTGATCGTTCTCTCCTGGAAGGATCATGCCGACTGTGAGGCCTAAGAAGTTGTGAATGCGGCCCATGGATTTGGCATCTCGTTTAGCGAGGTACTCGTTCACAGTGATGATGTGAACTCCCTTGCCCGCCAAGCCGTCAAGGTAGACAGGAAGGGTAGAAACCAGGGTCTTTCCCTCTCCAGTTTTCATTTCTGCAACCCAACCAAAATGCAGTGCAGCACCACCCATCAGCTGCACGTCGTAATGGCGCTGACCAGTCACCCGCAGTGCAGCCTCTCGAGCAACTGCGAAGGTTTCAATCAACAGATCATCAAGATCCTCACCGCGATCAAGTCGCCCACGAAACTCGGCTGTTTTGGCCTGAAGCGCTGCATCAGACAATGCCTGATACTCAGGCTCCAGTGCGCCAATCTCTGGCACAAGGCCTGCGAGCGCCTTTACTTTTTTGCCTTCACCGGTGCGTAATACTTTGTCGAGGAGTCCCACGGGCTCAGATACTACCGGTGGCCGGGGCGGGACCTGCACCCGACCTAAGAAGCCACCGGGGAAGACAACCCTGTTTACCTCAGCACCCAGCGAGTCTGCAGTCTTTATGGTGGCCGGATGCTCTCACTCCTGCTCCCCCGCCGCTGCGTGCTGTGTCGCAGCGAAGGCACCGGACTTTGTGCTGCTTGCATCACCACTCTTATTGCGGCCCCCGAGATGGCACCACCGCCTGGATTTGATACCTGTTCTTCACTCCTGAGTTACACAGGTGCGACCAAAGAACTCATAGCAGCCCTCAAGTTCCATAATCACCGAGATGCCGTGGGAGTGCTCGGGTTTGCCATGTCACAACTCGTTGACGCTAGCGAGACGCTCGAGCGACCCGCTCTGACTGTGACTTGGGCCCCCACCTCGGCCAATCGCAAGGCCAAGCGTGGCTTTGATCAATCCGAACTTCTTGCTCGGGCTGTGGCAGCTTCGCTCGGCCTTCGGGCATGCAAACTGCTGCGAAGAGTCGCTGGTCAAGCACAAACCGGGCACAGCCGGGCAGAGCGACTCCTTGGCCCACAGTTTCTAGCCACGGGCCGCTCTCCAGAACGCGTGCTACTCGTGGACGATGTTCGTACCACGGGGGCCACGCTGTGTGCTGCAGCCGATACCCTCATCGAATCAGGTACGGGCTCGGTTCATGGCCTAACGCTTGCCGTCACCCTCTAGCGGGTTAGCGCCAAGGAGAGTTGCGGGTTCGCGGCTAGGGCGAGTTGCGGGCTAGTTGCCGGGGAGACTGGTCCACGGGTTCGCACCCGAGAGCATGCGATCGATTCGATCCGAAATCATGCCTTGCCACTCTGGATGAGTGAGTACGTAGAAACGGTTCTCTCGCATCGCCTCGATGACAAGTGATGCCACGTGTGCCGGTTGCAAACCCTCGGCAATCCAAGTGTTCACCATTTCTTTCATAGCCAGCAGACCAGCATCAGTCTCTTCGACTTCTTCCACACCAACTAGGTCAGGGCGATTCCGCTCTGACTCATTGATTCTGGTTCGCACCCATCCGGGGCAGAGCACGCTCACTCCAACCTCTGGATGCGTCATCTGCAACTCGACCGAGAGCGTCTCAGACAATGTGACCACACCGTGCTTCGCCACGTTGTAGGGGCCCATTCCTGGATTCGAGGTCAGCCCTGCCATGGATGCTGTATTGACAATATGACCACCGCCGCTTGCGATAATCAGTGGCGTAAACGTGTGAACTCCGTGGATAACTCCCCACAGATCTACGTCAAGAATCCAGCGCCATGTCTCTAGATCAATCTCCCAAGAGAGCCCTCCACCAGAGACGCCAGCGTTATTGCAAGCCACATGCAGTCCCCCGAACACGTCCATCGCTGCAGCACCGATTCGGTCCACATCGGCCGCTTGTGCAACATCGGCAGTCACAGCGAACACGTCAGCGCCGTTGCTGCGGAGTTCTTCAGCAGCAACTTCAAGCGCTACTGCTTCAACGTCAGCAAGAATAATCTTCATGCCAACGTCCGCAAATGCAGTAGCTAAGGCTTTACCAATGCCACTAGCTGCACCGGTGACGACAGCGACTTTGCCCTCAAACTGTTCCATGGGGACTCCTTTATTCAATGCACGGCGCGGGCAGAACGCCCGCGCCGTGTCTGAGTTTTAGTACTTGTAGTGACTTGGCTTGTACGGGCCTTCCACAGGAATCCCGAGGTAGTCCGACTGCTCTTGGGTGAGCGTAGTGAGTCGCACTCCGAGTGCATCGAGGTGGAAGCGGGCAACCATCTCGTCAAGCTGCTTTGGAAGGACCCAGACGCCGAGTTCGTAGTCTGCAGTCTTGGTGAAGAGTTCGATCTGGGCAAGGACCTGATTCGAGAACGAACAGCTCATCACAAAGCTGGGGTGGCCAGTGGCGCAACCCAAGTTCAGCAAACGCCCCTCGGCCAGAACGATCACTGAGTGACCATCTGGGAAGACGAACTCATCTACTTGAGGCTTGATTGTCACTCGCTGAATATCGCTCTGACGGAACACGCCGGCCATATCGATCTCATTGTCGAAGTGACCAATGTTGCCCACAATCGCGTTGTGCTTCATGGCGTTCATATGCTCTGCAGTAATGATGTCTTTGTTGCCAGTCGTGGTAATGAAGATGTCCGCAGTACTGAGCACATCTTCAAGGCGTACTACCTGGTAACCCTCCATCGCCGCCTGCAGCGCACAGATCGGATCAATCTCGGTCACCACTACACGGGCGCCTTGGCCCCGCAATGACTGAGCGGATCCCTTGCCCACGTCGCCGAATCCGGCCACTACGCAGGTCTTTCCACCGATCATGACGTCCGTGGCACGGTTGATTCCGTCCACGAGTGAGTGACGGCAGCCGTAGAGATTGTCAAACTTTGACTTCGTGGTTGAGTCATTGACATTGATAGCGGGGAACAGCAACTGCCCAGCCTCGAACATTTGGTAGAGGCGATGCACACCAGTGGTGGTTTCCTCAGTGACACCCTTGATGCCTGCACCGATCTTGGTCCAGCGGGAAGCATCCTCGGTCAATGTGCGGCGAAGGGTGTCAAGGACAACCTTCCATTCATCTGAGTCAGAATCGGAATCTGCAGGAACTTCTCCCGCTGCTTCATACTCGGTCCCCTTGTGCACCAAGAGCGTGGCGTCGCCACCATCGTCAAGAATCATGTTTGGTCCGGTGTTGCCCTCTGCGTCCGCTGGCCAGTTGAGGACCTGCTCGGTACACCACCAGTACTCCTCGAGCGTCTCACCCTTCCACGCGAACACGGGCACACCCTGAGGGTTGTCAATGCTTCCCTGCGGGCCGAGCACCACTGCCGCTGCGGCCTCGTCTTGAGTTGAGAAGATGTTGCAGCTGCACCAACGGACCTCAGCGCCGAGCGCAGTCAGGGTCTCGATGAGGACAGCAGTTTGAACCGTCATATGCAAGGAGCCGGTGATTCGCGCTCCTGCTAGAGGTTGAGCGTCGGAGTACTCGGCTCGAATGGCCATCAAGCCGGGCATCTCTACCTCGGCTAGGTCCATCTGCTTGCGGCCCAAGGAGGCGAGAGACAGGTCTGCAACTTTGAAATCAGTGAAACTCATTTTTCTTTCCTTCTGCGCGCATAGTCCAAGTCTGTGAAATGGGCGCGCGCATCGAAGCGGGTAGATGCTTCAGGCTGGGGTCGTCTGACTCCTGGTACATGCAGCCATGGCAAGACCCCCATGGTAGTGCGTCCCCAGCCGCCGGTCCTAGTTCCCCGCGCCCTTGCCCATTGGCGCCGGTAAGCTACGGAATCCGTCGCTTACCGGCGCCAATGATCGCTGGGGTCACCGAATTGTTCTGATCCGGGTGCAAAACTGTGGATTAATTGAGTTCACAACAAGATGGAGCACACCTTGACTATGAAGAAATCCCCCCTAGTTGCAATGGCTATCGCTGCCCTGATGCTGAGCGCCGTTGCATGCTCATCAAACGAGTCTGCTGACACGACCACTACAACAGTGGAAACAACCACAACGGTCGATACTGCCGCCGAAGCTGCTGCGAAAGCCGCTGAAACTGTGCGGTTCGACAAAGAAGTTCAACAGGATCTGAATGCCGTGGGTTGCCATACTGGCGCAGTTGACGGCAAATTCGGCCCTCGCACGGATGCTGCAATTCTGGCTTTTCAAACTGCTGACGGCATCAAAGCTGACGGACAATACGGCCCAGCTACTGACGCAGCGCTCAAGAAGGCCGCCGCCGAGGGCAAGACTGTCTGCGTGGCATCAACCACCACCACGACTTCTGCGACCACGACCACTGCGGCAACAGGCGGAAGTGCTCCCTGTACCGCCGCAGCACTTCTGACTGCTCTGCCGGCAGAAGGTGAAACAATCGGAAGCTACGTCTGCTCCGGGGGTTACGCCGCTGGAACCTTGAGCGATGGCAGCACCAAGTTCATCCTTGAGTCCAAGAATGGCAAGTGGTACGCCTTTAGTACCGACCCATGTGGCTCAGCTAGCGCCGGCTTGCCGCCAATCATCCTTGAGGATGGTTGCCCAAGCTGAATTCGGCTTCACCACCAGCCGCTTTCTACATTGGCGCCGGTTAGCTACGGAATCCGCAGCTAACCGGCGCCAATGCACGTTTTGGGCGGAGGCTTGGGCCTGTTGGAACCTCGGAGTTAGCGGAGGCGGGTTTTGATCTCGTCCAAGGCCGGCACAGGCCCGGGATCGACTCCCTCGCGGGCAGCCATGTGCAGCGTGACGAGATCACCGAAGATCATCAGGTCAAAGAGTTGAGCCAAGCGGCCCTCGCCCTGAGCAGACACCGAGTACACCCCCGAGACAATTTCCTCGCAGATCTCGGCAACTAGGTCAAAGCGCTGCTGAACTTGGGGATGTTCAAAATCGTGTCGCAACAGCAGCATTGAAAAGACCTGGCGGGTGACGTCACCGTGCTGAGCCCATCCGCAGATTTCATTGTGCGTGAGTTCGGGAATGCGGTTCGCAAACGAGGCCACCTTTGGGTTCTCGTTGAACTGCCCTTTCCAGCGCCAGGCTGCTACTTCTCCAACAGTGCCACCCCCATACACAATCGGCAGCGTTCGGCCGATTCGCTGAGCCAGCCTGAGTGCTGCATTGCCATCAAGGACCAGCTCATCGCGTCGCTTGGTGACCTGAGCAATCATGGCGCCCACTTGAGCAGAGGCCCCATCGAACAAACCAAGTCGCTCCAATACCAACAGCAGTGGGACCGACAGTGCACCAACTGCAGCCCTCGAGCTCGGGATGGTCGAATCCAAAGAGACGACGGGCGCTCCCCACTCGTGCGCAATTCGCTCAAGATGGCCACCGGCAGTCACTGCAACGAGCCGCGCACCGGCCCCAACAGCCTGATGGACAGCGTCGATCGTCTCGTGCGTAGAACCTGAGAAGGACACCGCTAGGACCAAGGTGTCAGGCCCTACAAACTCGGGGCACTCATAGTTTTTCGAAACCAGAATTGGAACTGGACAACTTGCTCCAGCAACTGCGGACGCAACGTCACCGGCTAGCCCGCTGCTACCCATCCCCAAGATGAGCACCGAGGAAATCCCTTCGGCAGGGGGCAAACCAGCAACTGAGTCCGTGCGCTCAACAGCATCGGCACATTGCTCAGGCATCGCGTAGGCGGCCTGAAGCATTCCGAGACTGTCAACTGCTTCGATCATGAGAACTGCTTCCTGACACCTGAGCGACGCGAGCCGCAACCACAACCTGCCGGAGCGTCACCGCTCGACATGACTACTCGCTGAAGGTTGGCTGAATACCCTCTGCTTTGGCCTTTGCTGCAAGGCGGTCTGCCTCTGCCTGATCAACAGAAGAGGCCTGGTCGATCAACATGACCGGAATGCCGTCACGCACGGCGTAACTCTGATTGAGGCGGGGGTTAAAGAGCAGTTGCTCATCTGCGAAATACAACAGCGGCCCCTTGTCTTGTGGGCACGCAAGGATCTCTAGTAACCGTGGATCAAGCTGTTCAGCAGTACTCATGGGTGCTCCTAACACGTTGCAATTCAGATCATTGGATGGAAGCTTGGCAGATGTTGGGTCAACCAGAGCGCCCTAACACAGTAGGTGCGACAGGCTCAGTCGGCCATTACTTGTTGCACTTCAGCCACGCGGGCGGCGCAGGCCTCAGCATCGGCAGCCTCAAGATTCAGGCGAAGGAGCGGCTCGGTATTGGATGCCCGAAGGTTGAACCACCAGTCGCCACAATCAACAGTCAGGCCATCCATTCGGTCCTGCTCGGCCGATTCGTAGTGCTTCGCAACCTTTTCAATGACCTGATCAGTGTCGGACACCTTGGTGTTGATCTCGCCTGAGTCCCCATACCGTTCGAATGGCGCTCGCAGTTGCGACAAGGTCTGACCGGACACAGATAGTTGTTCTAAGACAACCATGGCAGCGATGATTCCCGAGTCCGCCCGGAAGTTATCTCTGAAGTAGTAATGCGCCGAGTGCTCGCCACCAAAGATTGCTCCGGTCTCTGCCATGACCTCTTTAATAAAGGAATGGCCGACTCGAGTGCGGATGGGCGTTCCGCCGTGTTCAACAACAACCTCGGGCACAGTCTTTGAGCAGATCAAATTGTGAATCACGGTTTCACCTGGGTTGCGATCCAAAATACCAGCGGCGATGATCGCCGTTGTCGTTGATCCCGACAGGCCCTCACCTTTTTCGTCCACTAGGAACACTCGGTCTGCATCACCATCGAAGGCCAAGCCAATATCAGCTCCGACCTCGAGCACCCGAGCGCGCAAGTCGGCTTGGTTCTCGGGCTGGATCGGATCGGCCGGGTGATTTGGGAAGGTTCCGTCAAGTTCGCCGTACATGATCTCAACATTGAACGGAAGCGGCTCAAAAACTGCCGGCACGATGAGTCCACCCATGCCGTTTGCAGTATCTGCGACGATCTTGAGCGGGGCCAGCACGCTGGTATCTACGAAGGAACGAACATGATCTGCAAAAGCGGCAAGTAGGTCCTGCTGGGTAATGGAACCAGTCGCAGCGCTCGCTGCGCTCGGAGCGTTCAGTTCCTGCTCTGCAACGGAGCGGATTTGGCTGAGGCCGGAGTCCTCACCAACTGGTCGGGCACCCGACCTGCAGAACTTGATGCCGTTGTACTGAGCGGGATTATGCGAGGCCGTAAACATCGCTCCCGGGGCATTGAGGCTGCCAGCGGCAAAGTACAACAAGTCAGTCGAGCCCAAACCTAGGTCGACAACATCAAGACCTTGACTCTGCACGCCGCGAGCAAACTCAGCCACGAGTTCAACCCCCGAAGGCCTCATGTCTCGGGCAACGAGAACCTTGGTGGGCCTGTCCTCGGGGGAAGAGTCTCCCAGCACAAACTTGGCAAAACCCACGCCGATTGCATATGCAATCTTGGAGTCGAATTGTTCGGGAACAAGTCCGCGAACGTCATAGGCCTTAAAGATATTTCCGAGGGTGTTCACGAGGTATCAGCCTAGTTGTCAGAACAACTGACACTTGACCAACTCGCACTTGAACAACCGCCACGAAAACAACTCCCCCGCTGCAGCAAAGTTGTCTGAACAGCTAGGCCTGAGACCCTGCTTGCGGGAATTCTGCTGGGTCAACCTCGTACTGGCCTAGACGACCCCAACGGCGAATTCGAAACAGGTCGCGAATCAGACGAAAGGCATCTCGCGCCACGTTCACTGTGGAACGCTCCGAATTCTGCACTTCAACCGGGACCTCATGCAGAGTTAGTCGGTATCGCTCCACAAGCGCAAAGACCTCGACATCGAAAGCAAAACCATCGATCTTGGTATGAGAGAAAATCAGGCGGCCCACATCGGCACGCATGGCCTTCAGGCCGCATTGGGTGTCTCGGTAGCGGCCAAGCAGGACGAGTCCGGTCAACACATTGATAATGCGGCCGCCCACCTCTCGCAGACGGCCAGCTCTGACCACAGTCTGCGTTTCAACGTGCTGCCTACTGCCAACCACTACGTCCCAGCCTTGCTCTACGCCGTCGAGGAGCAGCAGAAGCTGATCGGGAGCGTAGGAGAGGTCTGCATCAGTGAACGCAACGACGCGGCCAGTTGCGGCCAGCATCCCAGCGCGAACAGCGGAGCCCTTGCCAGCGTTGACCTCTTGCTTGAGAACTAGGTCCGCTCCTGCGCGCTCTGCCTCGGCTGCGGTGGCGTCAGATGACCCATCGTCTACGACCACGATCTGCAGACCACCGTCACTCTGTATCGAGGACAGCGCCGACCGGATTCTCTGCACCGAGTCAGCTATCCGGTCAGCCTCTCCGTAAGCGGGAACGACTACAGAGAGCCGCACCTCGCCCTGTGCTGCACTCCGTGGGTTCGGCGCCTGCTGATCCTGGCGGACTGTGACAAACATTGCCTCTCGATACATGGCGAGGCGAAAGAGAAAGGCAACCAACAGGGCGGGCAGTTTGATCACTAAGAGCGCACCCCACCATTCGGGGTGCAAAAGTTCGTAGAGCAGCGACAGCACGAACACATCGGCGAGTAGTGAACCCGCTGATGCCCTTACATACTGCGCCGGCCGGTTGTACCAGCGCCTCGCGGGGTCATCGGGAAAGGACACCAGACCATGCAGCACCCAGGAGACAGCTGTAGCGAGGGCCACTGCGAGGGAGTCTGCAATCCAGATCGGCAGGCCGACCTGCTCGCGCAGAACGAGCAGCGCCATGACATCAACAGCAGTTGCGATCAACCCCACAAGGGCAAAGCGACGAAGCAGATCCATCTTGGCTCGCCTTAGGTCGGTGACACTGATGTCGCGTGGGTCATATGAGGGTCATGGCTCCGCTGAGAGTTCGTCAGATTCAACACTTGGCTCACCCTCGTCTCGAAGCCTTCGGCCATGATCGAGTACTGCAAGTCCACCAAGGCCTACCAAACCAATAATGGTTGCCAGCCATCCGAGAATGTCGTACTTGCTGTACCCGTAACCCATGGATACGTGCTTCTCAGTAGGTACCACGACCATGAAATTCGGGCTGACTCGGTACGGGCCTTCTGCACCACTTGCATGCCAATTCGGGAAGTACGAAATCTTGACGAGCACTGGCACGCCAACTTTGTCTACGTCGAACTCGATCGAATCCTGAGTCGTGACAATGTTGCTGACTTTGCTGGGAGGATTGGGCTGTATCTCAGAAGAGGCATCCGCTGCAGTCGCCCGCGGCCAGTCATCGGGACCCGAAGTTGCCAGAAGCACGTCCCACTTTGTTGGATCGTTGAACCAAGTCACAGCAGGCCCTGCGGCTTTCGATCCCGGCAGGCTTGCCTCTAGCTGTGCCTCCGTTGGCGGTAGCCGCTCTTTGGAGTACACCCAGCCGTCGATGTGATCATCTGCATCGGTCACCACAACAGGGTCATTCTCGAGCGGTACCACAAGCTCTGAATCGGCCACTTCGAAGACTGCCCAGTTGGTCGTTTGTGGAGTGCCGGCTGTGTCCGAATACGTGAAGGTCTCGTTTGCTACTTGAGTCAGCCGAGGTTCAGTCTTTGCCGCCTCGATAGCTGATGCAGTTGTGGCCATGTAGTACTTGATTCCGAGTAACTGCAGGTGCGAAACACCATCTTGAATGTTGAAGCTGTTATAGGGCAGTTCTCGTTGCGCCCGCGAGGGTGCAGTAGAGAGTTCCGATTGGGTCAGGAAATGGAACGGGGTGGTCGAGGATGCCTCGAAGTACAGCCCCTCCATCGACCCCACGCAGCCATCGGTGAAGTACGGCAAGAGCATGAGCGCCATGGTGGTTCCGTGGCGATTCAGTCCGCTGTCGTATTCCCAAAATGCCCTGCCGCAGCCATTCTCAGCGGAGACAGCCTTCATCATGTCCATGATTCCGATGAACTCGGGGTAAGCATCTTTGCCTTCAAGTCCCGCGTAGTTCCATCTTGCCCAATCATTGACGATTGCAGTTTGAAAATTAATTCCTGCCCAGCGGTAGACCGTGGCGGTAGGACGATCGGGGTCGGCTACGAGCGCACCACCTGGCAGAACCCGGAAGGCTCCGAGTAGGCCGAAGATGAAGATCAGAAGTACCACAGAGGTGCCAATCACAGCAACCATGACTGGCTCTTCACGACGATGCGTCATGTCTTGAACAGCGAGCGAAATCGACCGGATGATCAGTGCTAGCGCAAGGCCTGCAAGTAAGTAGAAGGCCAAATAGTAAAATGGCAGCAGCCTTGCATTCCAGAGCCTGTACTGAGGGAAGTACCGGAACGTCCATGCAAGAACGAGGATCGTCAGGCCCAAAAACCATCCGAAGCGAACCCGCTGAATCAGCGCTAACAACAGTCCAAGACCAGCTAAGGCGAATACCAGATTCCGGTACGGCATGCCCCCCGAATCAAGCTCCGGCACGGCCAAGAGGTAATCGGAGTACTTGGTGTACTTCTCCCAGCCCATGTCATTCATGTAGGTGCTGTTGCCCAAGAAGGGCAGGGACCAGAACCCCGTCAACAGACCGCCCACAGGTCCGACTAAGAGAATCCACTTGCCTAGTCGGGTGTCAATCCCAGCGAAGACAGCAAGAACCAGAGCAAGCAGAACAAGTACAAGGGCCCACCAGCTAGACCAGCGAATGACCATCAACCCTGCCAGGACAACTGCGATTCCGGCAGGGATCCAGGCTCGGCGCTGCTTCAACCATGGAAGCACTCGCGGCTCAAAGCCAGTGAAGAGGGCAAGTGCAGCAAAGGTGGCTAGTCCAGGAAACCACCATTGCGAGGGGAACCAAACTGAGGCTCCGGGCAACTTGCGGAGTTGATTCAGACCTACAAGGTTGGCATCTGAGATGAGCGTGAACAGCGTGAGTCCGACGAGCACTCCTGCTACCCAGCGACCCACCCGGTTGGCATCCCACCATGGCGTGCGGTCTTCTCGACGTAGGAACAACAGGATAAGAATCGTTGCGATCCCCGCGAAAATGGCAGGGATCAAGTGACACAGAATCGTCAGAGCCAACAAGGTGGCCCCGAGCGCACGGTCGCGGCCCGTTCGAACGCCCTTGAAGATCACTGCCAGATAGAGCACTGCAAGGGTCAGCGACACCGAGAACGCAAATTCCCCGGCCAGAGTCGACGCACCGTTTCCGCCAAGGATGGTGAATCCCTTGTCGTAGATAAACCCAAGCGTTGCCATCGCCACGAGTGGCGGTCCCGGGAAGGGAACTCGAGCCGCTTTAGCCAAGCAATACGCAGCGATGGGAAGCGTGACCATGCCAGAAATCGTGACCAACTTGAACGCAATGTTGTACGGAATCGGCACGAGCAGAACTGCAATGAATACGGTTGCGATCCACATGGCAGTTCGCATCCATGCATCGGGTAGACGCGGCTTCAGCTTCCATACGCCGAAAGCCAGAAGCGCTAGCAGGATTGGACTCAGCCAGATCGGCGGCCCATAGGAGAGCCAGAGCACGAACAGCGAGGGCACCACCATATAAAAGACGTAGGCGGGAAACCCTGCATACCAGTCCTGGGTCCAGCCCGATACCCGGAACTGAGGCAAAAGGTGATCAGAAAGAAACCGAGGCCCCCAGACGTGGGCACCCATATCGCCGCCGGTGGCAGTGGTGTTTTGAAAGATCAACAGCGGATCCAGCGAGATGAACACGATCGCGCAACAGGTTGCGACAATCCCCCAGGACACCCATTTAGCTAGGTTCGCACCCGAGTTCTCTGGGTCATCAATATCAACGGAGGGTCTCGCCTCTCCTGCTGAATCAGTTTCGATCATGACATCCGAGAACACTTCTTCTGAGGGGTTGTCCGTCATTTCGGAGTCAGCATTAGCTTCTACACCGACCGGTTCTGACCCGGCTTCGGGCATCTCATCCATAACTCATCCTGACACGAACTGAGTACCGGGCTGTGACAGCCGGCACGAGTTTCCTACAGACTTCTCAGAACCTGCCGCTACAGCGAGCAGGCCAAGATACATTTAGGCGGACAGGGTACGCCGATAGCGGGTCGGTACCTCGCTGATGTCGTGCAGGAGCCCATCAAGTTCCACTGCTTCACCATCTCGGCGCCAGCTTCGGACGTCACAGATCGAGCAAGACTTCATGAAGAGCTTGGCTCCATCAATGGTCAAGGCGATTTCAACTTGTTCGTGATTGCATTCGGTAATGCTCATTCGGGTGCTCCCAGCAGTTACATCGAGTCAGTCACCTAGGTTCTTTCTCAGTAGGCCTAGGAACCCATCCGGACATCTCGTTACGGACTCTTCACCATTCGGCAGCTGCAACTCGTTGTTGAGTAGTTCCGGAACATTTTATGAGCGCATAGCCATGAACAGCGCCACAACGGTTGTCATGTTGAAGCCAATATGCAGCCAGATGGATGGCCCCAAGCGGCCAGTTATCGCAGCAAGGGTTCCTGCCACCAGACCAACGAGCAGCAGTCCAGGAAATTGCAGCGTCTGCATGTGCATGCCAGCAAAGATGATTGAGCTCACAAGAACGGCCGCCCAGACGGGCATTCGGCGCTTCTCAAGGGCTTTTAGAAGAAGCCCGCGGTAGAACAGTTCCTCAACGACTGGGGCCAAGATTCCTACCAGCAGAGCAAAAAGCAGCCAACTAAAGGTGCCATCAGTTCCTTCCGCAAGTTGTTCCGCAGGCCGCGACAGCGCTTCCTTGT